>JAFDFT010000095.1 GCA_019309685.1 Deltaproteobacteria bacterium | reverse complement strand
TGAACAGCACTAAACTCAATAATAACCAAATAACTATGATTGATATTATTAAAAAAAATCTTGTTCAAATAACCTCTCAATTTTCAAATGGAATAGAGAGCGGAGATTTAAAGCTCACTCCTGCTGAAATGAATATCGCAAACCTAGTAAAACAAGGAAAAACAAATAAGGAAATTGCTGAATTATATCAGCTTTCAGCTCGAACGGTTGAGTCGCACAGGGACAGTATCCGTAAAAAAATCGGTATAAAAAACAAGAAGATAAATCTAAGATCCTACCTGATGTCTAATTAATACCTAGTAAAAATACGTAATTTATAAGCAATAATTCAGTCTTGCATATTTTCTTTTTATCGTGGATAAGGGTAATGCCCGATGAAATGATTAATTTTTTTTGGTTGTTTATAAAACTGGGTTTAATGATACTATAAGGTGTAAGGAGAAATAATTGAATCACTGGGAAGCACTTCACAATGTATTAATGAAACGGTTTCAGAAGAAACCGATATGGTCAACAGATGCGATGAAACTTGCGGAAATGATAAAGTTGGATGAAAAATATCCTTCGATTGTTGTTAGAAAAGCAGAATCCGCAGTAAATAAGATTAATAAAAAAACCATGATCGATGTCACTATGGATGTAAATCGTCCCCGCAATGGTAAAGCAATTTTAACTTTTCAAAAACGGATAATGAATTAATCCCCTATCCATATTTTCGGACAATATTTAATTGACTTGCATATGGCTTTTCATAATTTTATACTTATTAATATTCATTAAATTCATTACTCCTGATGAGTGGTTGTGAAATTAAAAAATAAATAAGAGGAAATTTATGATTCTACCGAGAGGAAATTCAGTTTGGGCAAACCTTAGCATTTCATTTATTGTTATTGATGAGTTAATGCGATACTTAAAAAAGAATGATTTCACCGGTTGCATCCATTTTATTTTTAATCATTCACAGGGGTTGGTGCTTTTTCAGGAAGGAGATATTGTAAATGGTACGGAAGAAAACAATGGAATAAAGGCAGCGGGTCAGGATGCGGTGGATCATATCATTAAAAAAGCAAGCGAAAAGCCAGATGGTGTCGTGAATGTTTCAGAATTTTCCGTGGAGACCATTTCAATACTTTCAGAAGTGTTTAGCCTGCCCACAACCTTGCTGCATGAAAAACTAAGTGCTGAGTTTTCAAACATTATAAAATTTGTTGATACACTTAAAAAAGATACTTTTACTGGATATATAGAACTTGCTTTTCCTAAAGACAGGAGGGAGGGGATAGAGATTGTCGTTTTCGAGAAAGGGCAGATTAGTGCGTTATTTACAAGAAACTATCAATTTAGGGTCAATGAAAAAAATAAAAATGATATAAAACATATTGAAAATTATCTAAAGCTGGCACAAGATGCCGGTGTCATATACAATGTTTTTGAAAAAAGCTAGCGGTATGCCTACCTTATAACAAATCTTAATCCTCCGATGGCTAAAGAGGTCATTGCTAAAATTTTAAAGAAAACATGAATACTGTAGCCTAACTGAAAGCCGTAAATCTGTATCAGGAAAAGAGCAATATCGGCAACCAGAAAAAAACCGATAGTTGCAATAATCATATTAATAACCCTCTCAATGACTCCTCCGACATATTTATTCCTCGCATAAATAAAAACGATAATAATCATCAGATAAACGGATATAGTTAACAGTATGAAAAGTGTGAGCGCTAAAGCATTAAATGTAAGCTGTTGCATAAATACCTCCGGTTAATCGTCAATGTTTTTTAGATATTGTATGGAGTATCTCAAGAAGACGATTTTTGTATGATGAATTGGTTGCAAATCTTTCAATATCTGAAATAGACCTTCCAATTTTATCCGCCGTTACATTCGCAAGACCACGGCCGACAAATTTATTATACTCAGCAAAAATAAGAAGGTATAACTCCAAAAAAGCGTCAATGAACATAAGCCGCTGATCGGGTGATGGAAAATTTTGAGAGATATTTCTAAAAATTGAGTTGACTTCCATGTTTTCCGGATCATCCATAGGAATAGTTGCGAATATTTTCTGATGATCAGGTTTTAATACCTTAATCGAACCTTGAACAACCTCCTTACCTCGTTTTCCCAGTTCATGGAAAAGTTCGCTTATAATAAGCTGATATATTTCAAAAAGAACTCCAAGGATTTTAATCATTTCAAGGTATTCTTTATCTTCATATTCCGCTACTTCTTTTGTTTTTCGAATCAACCCCGCTGAATTAAGTCTATACAGTATATTGATAACAGATACTTCATCAGCGCCGCTAAACTTGATAAGCTGATCTATATTTCTAGCGCCGTCGATTAATAAGAAAATAAATAGATGATTTGCGTTTAGGGTGTTTCGGATATCATCCTCATTTGTATTGGCATAAGGTGAATGCCGGAAAATCGTTTTATTATTCGGGATTCTGTTTCTAAAATCTGTAAAATTAAACCCTCTTTGGGCGGCGATAGTTGCAATTTCAAGCGGCAGATAATTTACCACCGCATCGCGCGGTATGGGTTTTTCGACTATAAGTATCTGTCCTTTTTGCCAGAAAAATATATCGCTTAAAATTTCTTCTGCCTGAAGAGACAATACTTCCTGGAGCGCTTTGGTTGTGAGCAGGCTGCTTTCGATGAGATATTGTCCAATTTTCTTGCCCTGCTTTTTTGCCTCTGAAAAAAGAAGATCAAGCTTTTCCGGTGTAAAGTTCCCCCGTTTTAATAAATATTTTCCAATCCGTTCTTCTCTTTTTGATGTACCAGCTCGAACAAGTCTTCCCTCATGGAAAAGCAATTTTTTGGCAGTCCCTTCAGTTTTGATCACACTTGTTCCAGTAACTTTGTTGATATACACAGCGTATAGAAAAAATAATAAGGGGATTTCATCCAGCAGGCAGCCACAGGATATCTGGTCATTTATGCGATTTAAGGTAATTGGCTCGGAATAATGAATCCGCTGTGCCGCACTCCATTCTTCAATGGCTCTTTCAAAATTATGACTCTGGTAATAGTGCGTACCGTTTAATAAGTGTTTGAAATAGTCATTGGATGGGAAATTGCTTCTTTTTAGTACTTGGACTTTTTGTTGTGGCATATCAGTTACTTATAAAATTATGTGGGAAATTGCATAATATGTAAAAGACCTGTGTAAAAAGAATAAAAGCCTAATATTGGAATACTAAAATTATAACGTTCCAATATTTATAGTATAATTGCATTAAAATCAAGCAAAAATAACAAATAAGTTCAATATCCAGAAAATTATGATCCTGAAATAATTTGAGCAAAGTCCTTAAAATTTTTAAGGGATAAGAGTTTTCAAAAACGAAAATGTATTTTTGGCAGTTTTTTCAAGAACCAGTGCACATTTCAGAAAGGGAGTGAAGAAACTTGACATTACAAATAACATGCCTGGTAGTTTTAAATTAGATTTAAAATACTGATGACTTTCTAAAAAGTCGAATTCATACTGTTTTAGGTTTTAAGTTTCAGGTGCTAAGTTGTTATATTTTGGCATTTTTACACCTGCCTAAAATGTCAAACCTAACACTTAAAACGTTCGTAAAAATTAAAGTTTTTTTGCTTTTTACGAAAACATCATCTTTCAAGTTGAATAAAATGGAGAGGTGCTAGTCAGTTTCCTCGTATCCGCAATTTTTAGAAATACACAAAAGGTAAGTGCCTTTCTTTTTGGTGGATTTTTCAACAAGGAAATCAGCACCGCAATTCGGACATTTTTTTTCAACAGGCTTGTCCCAGGATGCAAACGTACAGTCAGGATAGTTGCTGCAGCCATAAAAAATATTACCGCGTTTAGATTTTTTTTCGACGACATCACCGGTACAATTGGTTTCCGGGCACTTTATTCCAATGGGTTTCCCGTTACTGTTTGGATGTATTGACTGTGTATTTTTACAATCCGGATATCCGCTGCAGGCGAGAAAGTCACCATATTTTCCGCTTTTTAACATCATCGGCTTTTCACATTTTTCACAAAACTTGTCAGTCATTTCACTTTGAGCGGGTTCCACAGGTTGAATCTTCCCTTTTTCATCTCTGATGTAGTTTCGGGTATACGTACAGTCCGGATAACCGTCGCATCCCAGATAATGGCCGTTTCTGCCAATTTTAATGTGAAGCTGGTGGTGATTGCATTCCGGGCATATAAGGCCTGTCTCAAAGCCTACACCGCGTATACTGAGCATACATTCAGAGGCGGAATCTACTTCTTTACTAAACGGTTCATAAAAACGGTTGAGTATTTCAAAATATTTTATCTTTGCGTCTTCTATTCGATCAAGATCATCTTCCATTTTTGCTGTGAAATCCACGTCAAACACATTCGGAAAGCATTGCACAAGCAGGTCATTCACGATAAATCCAAGTTCACTTGGACGGAAATAGCCTTTTATAAGTTCTACATACCCCTTTCCCCTAATGGTCGAGAGTATTGCAGCATAGGTACTGGGACGTCCAATTCCGTTTTCTTCCAGTTCTTTGACAAGCGAAGCTTCTGAAAATCTTGGAGGCGGCATGGTGAAATGCTGTTTGGGCTCAAGTTTATCAAGACGTAACTCCACGCCTTCTTTAAGTTCGGGAAGAACAGGCTTTTGTTTTTCATCTTTGCTTTCGATTTCATCGTCCGCAGAGAGGTAAAGCGTCATGAAGCCGGGAAATTTTATGGTTGAACCACTGGAGGTAAATAAATAGTTTCCCGCCTGAATTGATACCGATACATTATTGATAAGCGCCTGCTGCATCTGAGAAGCAACGAACCTTTTCCAGATAAGTGCATATAGGGCGAACTGATCTTTTGAAAGAAAAGGCTCAACTTTTTCCGGAGTATTATAAACTGAGGTGGGGCGGATGGCTTCATGCGCATCTTGTGCTTTCTTTCTATTTTTAAAAAATCTTGGTTTTTCCAAGGCGTACTGTTCACCAAAACGTTCCTGTATCATTTTCAGCGCTTCCTGTGCGGCTTCACTGGATATTCGTGTTGAATCGGTACGCATGTAAGTGATAAGACCTTCTGGTTCGCCATGTCCAAGATCGATCCCCTCATAGAGCTGCTGCGCAATCATCATGGTTTTTTTGGCTGAGAACCGAAGCTTTCGGATTGATTCCTGCTGGAGTTTGCTTGTGGTAAAAGGAGGTAGGGGGTTTCTCTTGGTTGTCTTTTTCTTAATCTCTTGAATAATAAATTTTTCTTCAGAAAGATCATTAAGAATAGATGTTGATACCGTTTCATTGGGGATGGTGAATTTTTCACTATTCTTTTTTACGAGCTTTGCCGGAAAGGGCGGTGAATCCTCATTTTGTAAATGAGCCGTCATGGACCAGTATTCTTTCGGATCAAATACCTGGATGGCGCGTTCCCTTTCACAGATGATTCTGACTGCAACGGACTGGACACGGCCGGCACTCAAACCACCTTTTACTTTTCGCCAGAGTAAAGGAGATATTTGATATCCGACAATACGATCCAGCATCCTGCGAGCTTGCTGCGCTTCATATTTGTCTTTATGAAGTGCTTCAGGGGATTTTATGGCATCCTGGACGGCTTTTTTTGTGATTTCATGAAATAGAACTCTGTGGAACTTTCTTCCTTTTTGCGCTAATACATCGGCGATGTGCCAGGCAATAGCTTCTCCTTCACGATCTGGATCAGGTGCCAGATAGATATCCGAGACGTCTTTGGCTGCTTTTTTTAATGAGGATATGACTTTTTGTTTGCCAGGGATGTTCTTGTATATGGGCTTGAAACCGCTTTCAATGTCTATACCCAGCTCCTTTGATGGGAGATCTTTAATATGTCCTACGGACGCAACGATATTATATTCCTTGCCAATGTATTTTTTTAATGTTTTTACCTTGGTAGGAGATTCAACAACAACAAGCGGTTTTGCCACAATATACCCTCACTTTCATTAAAATATTTTCACACTATTATAGTGCAGTTTGCCGGCTGTATTTCATACTTTTCATTTTGATTCAAGGGAAAAAAGTTTTCCCGGTGACTGCTGTACGATCCCTTTGAGTTCAAGATGTAATAATATACTTGATAATTTGCTGGATTTCATTGATATTTTCCTGGCCAGATTATCAATATGAACGGGGTAAGGGTCAAGCGCGTTAAGCACTCTAAATTCATCTGTTGTGAGCGATGGCGCCTGTTGAACGGGCTGATTCTGCCCTTCAGGATTTTCTAAATTATCCAATTGTATTTGATGTGCGAGTTCTTCCATAACATCCTGGGCATGTTCAACCAGTTTTGCCCCTTCTTTTATTAGTGTGTGCGTTCCAATGCTTTTAAATGACTGGATGCTTCCAGGTACAGCAAATACTTCTCTGTTTTGTTCCGCTGCAAGGCGCGCAGTGATAAGACTTCCGCTTTTTTTAGTTGCTTCCACAACAACAGTGCCGAGAGATATACCGCTGATGATTCTGTTTCTTACAGGAAAATTCCGCGCATCGGGTTCTGCCATCAACGAAAATTCTGAAATTACAGCGCCGCTTTCAGAAATACGGTGGAATAACTTTCGGTTCTCTGCAGGGTAAATGTTTTCCAGTCCGCTGCCTAGTACTGCAATAGTTTTACCTTTTCCAGCAAGCGCTCCTTCATGGGCTGCAGTATCAATTCCTCTTGCCATTCCGCTAACCACCGTCATGTTGAGTGCAGCCAAATCAGAACAAAGCTTTTTTGTTGTGGATATTCCATAGCCCGTTGCATTTCTGGAGCCGACAACGGCAATATTTTTTAGCGTGTTGCTAAGGTTTCCGTAGACGTATAAAAAAGGAGGCGGGTCTGGTATTTGGCGTAAAAGAGGCGGATAGTCAATATCTGTCAGGGGTATGATTTTATACTTTTTTTTGGCCACTTGGTTCAACTCTTCATATACTTGTTTTGAAACCGTGTAACGTTTTATTGAGGAAACAAGTTGTTGGGATAGGCCATTAATTTGAACAAGATCTTTTTCAGGCGCGGAAAAAACACGTTCCGGAGATTGAAAACGATCTATAAGCCGTTTGAAAAGCAGGTTCCCGATACCCGGAACGCTTTTTAATGAAAACCATGGTAAAAGTTCTTCCATCATTTGATGCTAGTGTTTTGTTTTGTAATTACTGTTGTATTTTTTACCTGTCATTGCGAGGAGACCTGCTGCAACCGGGCGACGAAACAATCCGATTTTATTTAAGTTGGTCAGAGATTGCTTCCGTCTTTATTAAAACTTCGCCGAGACAAGTCGCTCCGCTCCCAAAGATCGCGAAACTGAAATATTAATTAAAAAGCGTCATGCTGGGAGATATGGGAAGTAATAACAAAGTTCCGTTGTTTGTTTACATTATAAATGTTGAATCTATTTTATCCGTTTTTCTGCCACGCAAGGAGCATGGGGCTTGCAACATAAACAGAGGAATATGTACCTACAAGAACGCCAACGATCATTGCAAATGCGAAATCATGAATAATTCCCCCGCCAAGAACGAAAAGGGAAACAACAACGGCAAGGGTGGTTAATGAGGTCAGTATGGTACGGCTGAGTGTTTCGTTTATACTCCTGTTAAGGCCAACCGTAATGGCCACATCATGGATCAACGCAACAATAGCGCCCATGGCGTATTTCAGTTCAAGAAACCAGAAGAGAATCAGCGTAACAATTAAAGCCGCGGCGATGAGAAACGGCATACTGACATTAAAAATAGAAAGGACATACACTGCTATCATGAGTGAACCAGCCATCACACCGCTGAGAATCCATTTCAGTTCAAAACGGCCTGATATATATATGGTAATAAATAACAAAGCAAAAAACATGGCAAACAGTGCTTTTTTTCTTAAATCCTTACCCACCTGTGGACCCACCATTTCAACACGGCGGATATCCACATCCGTACCTGTTGAAGACTCGAGTGCGTTCTGGATATTTGAAGAGAATTTCTGATCTGTGGTCACAAAACCTTCGGTTCGGATGAGATATTCGTTTTCAGCACGATCGCCAAATTGCTGGACGGATGAATTCTCAAGATCGATGGACTGAAGAGCGGATTTGACGTTATTCATATTTACCGGTGAAGAAAATTTGACTTGAACCAGTGTGCCGCCGGCGAAATCGATACCGTATTTAGGACCGCCATGAATAAACAAGGATAAAATGGTGCCGATAATCATAGCCGCGGATACGAAAATGGCAATTTTTCTTTTGCCGATAAAGTCGATATTAATGTCAGGTTTTATAAATCGCATAAATTTTCCTTTAGGTATTTACTCGTTACGCATCACTATTTTCTATTAAATACTTAATGTCTTCACTCTTTTTTTCATGAGAAAATAATCAAATATCAGACGTGACAGGATAAGGGCCGTAAACAGACTGGAAATGACGCCCAGGCTTAATGTTACCGCAAAGCCTTTCACAGATCCGGTTCCGAACTGGAAAAGAACCATCGCGGCGATGAGTGTTGTCACATTGGCATCCAGAATAGTAAGGGTTGCGCGGTCATATCCGGCATCCATCGCAGCGTGGGGTGTCTTCCCGAGAATCAACTCTTCACGGATACGTTCGAATATGATTACATTCGCATCCACGGCCATACCAATGGTCAGTATAATCCCCGCAATACCCGGAAGAGTCAGGGTGGCGCCGAATACTGCCAACCCTCCGGCAATCAAAATGATGTTCAGCAAAAGGGAAAAGTTGGCGAGCAGTCCGGCACCTTTGTAGTAAATGAACATAAACAGAATTACAAAAATACCGCCAATGATCATGGAGATAAGCCCTTTGTTAATGGAGTCCACGCCAAGAGATGGGCCGACTGTTCTTTCTTCTAAAATGTTTACAGGAGCTGGAAGGGCCCCGGCTCTGAGAACTATAGCCAGATCATGCGCTTCATCTGTTGTAAATTGTCCCGTGATCCGTGCCCGGCCCCCGGGTATTCTTTCATTGATCACTGGAGCTGAATGTACTTTATTATCCAGAATAATTGCCAGCCGTTTGCCGACATTTTCTTCAGTGACTTTTGCAAATATTCTAGCACCTTTGCTGTCCAATTCAAGATTGACAAGAGCACTGCCCGTCTGATTATCAAATTGAACTCTGGCATCCTTTAGATATTCGCCCGTCAACGAAGACCGCTTTTTTATTAAAAAAGGGATCTTTTTTATGACGCGTTTTGTATCTGGATCTTCTATTTCCCTATACATAATTTCGCTGCCTGGAGGGGGTGAGCCTTTTAAGGCAGTATTGAGGTCGTGGATTTCATCCACCAGCTTAAATTCCAAAAGTGCAGTTTTTCCGATAAGGTCCTTTGCGCGCTGCGTGTCTTTAATGCCTGGAAGCTGGATGAGTATGCGCCGCTCTCCCTGATTTCGAATATCCGGTTCGCTGACGCCGAATTGATCAATCCGGTTTCTTATTGTTTCAAGGGCCTGATCAACAGCGTTCTTTTTGATACGTGTGACTTCCTTATCGGGAAGTCCCAGCACAATATGATACGCGCCTTCTGGAGTTTGTTTTTCTTCTTTCTGAAGCCCTGTAAATTCCTTATCCAAAATGTCATCAAATTTTTCCAATTCATTTTGATCATGGATGATAAAGGCAATAGTTAGAGGTTTAACGGTAAACTCTTTATGTTTGATACGCTTTTTTCTTAACTGGCGCCTAAGGTCATTAGACAGGCGTTCAATGGTACTCGCAACAGCTTTATCCACATCCACTTCAAGAACCAGGTGCATGCCACCCTGAAGGTCAAGGCCCAGGTTAATCTTTTTTTTAGGCCAAAGGGTTGGCTCTGTCTTTTTATTTACTATCATATCTACTGTTGGAAGAATGTAGATAAGTGCAACAAGTATTACAGCTAAGACCAGGACCGGCCTCCATGAAAAATTTTTCAATGATCTATTCCTTTTTATTCATCAGTGTGAAAAATTAATTGGTATTCTGTTCTGTAATCGCATCCAAATACGTGCTTTTAATAAATGAGTTTGAATAACTGAAAAAAGATGTTTGAAAATTTCTTTCTAAATTCAGATCACCCATGAATCGCTGTATTGGATCAGGACTTTGATGTGTCTTGAAGTACATTTGAAATATTTCCCCGGGCGACTTTCACACGGACTTTGTCCGCGATTTCAACGGTCACTGTTTGATCGTCCACACCGGTAATTTTTCCATAAATACCCCCGCTTGTAACCACACGGTCGTTTTTTTTCAGGTTGTTGACCAACGCGCGGTGATCTTTTTGTTTTTTTTGCTGAGGACGGATAAGCAGGAAGTAAAAAATGACAAACATGAGAATGATAGGGATAAATGTGGTAAATTGTCCCTGCCCGCCTGCTCCACCCTGGCCCATGGCATATGCTATATTAGTAAACAAGATAGTACCTCCTTAATTTCCATCCATAAATGGTCCTTTTCCGCAATTTTCCGCCAACGCCAAGGCTACGGCGAGACAAGCTGCGTCAACCCGCCTGAGGCGGATAAATCCGTAGAATTACTTGTCGACGTACAACCGAGTACGCCTCCGCACAATTCCCTGATTTCATTGGCATTGCGAAAAATCGCTCATTTATGGATTAGAAATACTTTTACGTGCCCATTTTTAAAACTGAATGGATGGGCACTGGTTAATTCTTTACTTTTCTGTAAATACTCGATCAAAAATGGCGTTGATATACTTTAAATGATTTCTTACGTCAAATAATTCTTCAATTTTTTTATGGTCCAGATGCTTGCCGATATTTTTGTCATTAAGAATCAGTGTTTTAAAATCCTTTTTATCATCCCACACTTTCATGGCCTGAGACTGGACCATTTGATAAGCATCTTCACGTGTTACGCCTGCTTCAGCCAGTGACAGCAAAATCTGTTGTGAATAAATTAGTCCCTTTAATGTGTCAAGATTTTCCAACATCTTGTCAGGGTATATAACAAGATTTTTCATAATACTGTTAAACCGGTTTAACATATAATCCATTAATATGGTGCTATCCGGCGCGATAATTCTTTCAACAGATGAATGACTGATGTCTCTCTCGTGCCACAAAGGGATGTTTTCCATAGCTGCCATAGCGTTGGACCGGATAATACGGGCAAGACCTGATAAATTCTCTGATCCTATGGGATTTCGTTTATGCGGCATGGCGGACGATCCTTTTTGGCCTTTTGAAAAATACTCTTCAGCCTCCAGCACCTCGGTTCTTTGAAGGTGCCGAATTTCAACTGCCATCTTTTCAATGGAGGATGCCATAATTGCCAAAACTGTAAAATATTCAGCGTATCGATCCCGTTGAATAACCTGAGTGGACGCGGGCGCTGGTTTTAGATCGAGCTTTTTGCAGACATAGGCTTCTATTTCAGGGGGAATATTGGCAAATGTGCCGACAGCGCCGGAAATTTTTCCAAAACTGATGTTTTCAACGGCTCGTTCAAATCTGCTTTTATTGCGCCGCATTTCATCATACCAGACAGCAAGTTTTAGACCGAAGGTGATGGGCTCTGCATGAATGCCGTGCGATCTTCCAATCATGATTGTGTGCTGATGTTCAAAGGCCCTTGTCTTTAGTGTATCGAGAAATATGTCACAATCATTTAAAATAATAAGTCCAGCCTGCCTTAGAAGAGATGCCATGCTGGTATCCAGAACATCAGAAGATGTCATCCCCAGGTGAATATATCTGGCGTCCGGGCCAACATGTTCAGCGACACTGGTAAGAAAAGCAATAACATCGTGCTTGGTTTCAGCCTCTATCTCTTCGATCCTTTCAACAGAAAAATTTGCTTTTTCCTTGATGGTTTTTGCCGCGTCTTTTGGAATCATACCCATTTCAGCCATGGCTTCACATGCGGCCACCTCAACGCTTAGCCATGTTTGATACTTTTTTTCATCTGTCCAAAGTTCTCCCATTATTTCTCGGGTATATCTTTTAATCATAGTAGGTTCCGTTAATTTGTCGATTATTATAAACGTTACAGTCTGTATGAAATATTTGAGTATGATACACGCTGTAAATATGTAACCATTGGGTTATTCGATCTATTCAGGGCGTTGTATAGGTTCGAAGAGGATATATCAATCAAATTAGATGGTTTCGTAATCCGCCGTCGGCGGACTGCATTGTGCTGCATTTCGTAATCATTCAACGTACGATAAGTACACCTCATGATTGCAAAATTTGCACGCCTTGAATTTGAACTTTTTACAAAATCATCTAAATTGGACTTTTTACGGGCTCATCAAATTTATTTGCTGACTATTTTGCTTTCTCCGGGGGTCATGGTATTGTCCGCTTCAATTATAATTCTCAGTCCGCGTCTTTCCTCAAGTTCTCCAATATTTCCTTCCGCTTTCTGTTCAGCATGTAATCCGCGACTTCAACAGGTACAATACCATTTACAACTGAAATGTTATCTTTCAATGTTTCGAGGCTCAGCTTTCGCAGAAATCCGACGCCTAGAGTCTCAGGGGAAGGTGTTAGTCCTTTTCCCTTACAATGCGTGCAGGGGACAAAACTTCCAAATTCAATGGATGGCCGTATCCGCTGTCTTGACATTTCAAGAAGTCCGAACTTTGAAATTTTACTAATATTTATCTTTGCCTTATCATTTTTAGCATAGGCCCTTAATGCTTTTTCAACTTCAGCTCTGTGCTTTGCGTCTCTCATATCAATAAAGTCAATGACGATAAGTCCGCCAAGGTCTCTTAATCGTAACTGGCGGGTAATTTCTTCTGCAGCCTCTATATTGGTTTTCAGAGCCGTTTGCTCTACTGATTTTTGCTGGGTTGCTTTACCGGAGTTGACGTCAATTGAGACTAGAGCTTCGGTTTGTTCGATAACAATAGATCCTCCGGACTTAAGATTTACTCTGCTTTCAAATATAGACGCAATTTGGTCTTCGAGTTGATATTTTGTAAAAATGGGTTTGTCATCCTTATGAAGTTTCACGATTTTTTTGTGTTTTGGGGATATAATTTTTAAAAAATCCTTGGCTTCGCGAAAGATGTGCTCGTCATCAACAAGAATCTCTGTAACATCCGTAGTAAAATAATCCCTGATAGATCTAACCACAAGGTTTTGTTCTTTATACAGAAGTGCAGGTGCTTTTATCTTTTTTACATCGGTTTTAATATTTTTCCAAAGCCGCAGCAGGTAGCTCAAGTCTTTGTCCAAAAGCGTTTTGGTACTGTTGATGCCCGCGGTTCGAACGATAATGCCAAACCCGTCAGGAAGTTTTAATTTGTCCACAATATCTTTCAGACGGGTACGTTCATCTTCATCCTCTATCTTCCTGGAAATACCGCGGTTATCACTTCCAGGCATCAGCACGATAAATCTGCCAGGCAATGATATATAGGTGGTCAGCATGGCCCCCTTATTCATAATAGGGTCTTTCGTCACCTGAACAAGAAGCTCCTGTCCGCGTTTTACAATAGTGTTTATCGATAGGTCGCCTGTGGGCGTGTCCTGGTAATAATCACTGTGGATTTCATGTTTTTGGAGAAAACCATTTCGTTCGGCGCCGTAATCAATAAATGTTGCCTGCAGGCTGGGTTCAATCCGGGAAATAACAGCCTTGTAAATATTCCCATGAGTGATCTCTCTGCCGGCGCTTTCGAAATGGAATTCTTCAAGCTGATTTTCTTTGACTTTGGCTATTCTGCATTCATCAGCATCAATGGCGTTAATGAGTATTTTACTGGTCATAATGAATTATATTTTCCAAATCATAGTAATATTTTTAGAATTTGATTAAGGATTGCCCAGTACGTCACATATAAAATGTTGTATATATCTAAAACAATTCCTTTTTTTTAAATATGAAATTGTTGAACACAAGTCAAACGATATCTTGATATTTATACAATATTATGGCATTAGAAAGCACGGTTTAGACTCGACAGTACCCATCCTGCTCATTAAAATTCAAAAGATGGGTACTTTTAAGGTATTTCCAATCTAGAAATGAGCACGTTTTCATTCCGTCATACCTGAACTGGAAAAAGGCCATTTATCAATGGAAATGAGAGAGATAACCATACCGACTATTATTGATAGGGAGTGATAAGTTTCAGTGGACGAAAAATACAATCCTAAAAAAGTAGAAGTAAAATGGCAAGCCTTTTGGGAAGACACAAAGGCGTTTAAGGTCTTTGAGGATCCGGACAAGGAAAAATACTATCTTTTTGAAATGTTTCCATATCCTTCCGGTAAGATCCATATTGGGCATGTGCGGAATTATACAATTGGAGATGTGATATCCCGATATAAGAAAATGAGGGGATATAATGTTCTGCACCCAATGGGGTGGGACGCGTTTGGCATGCCTGCTGAGAATGCTGCCATTGAAAATAATACCCATCCCGCAAAATGGACATATGAAAATATCGATACCATGCGATCCCAGCTCAAGAGGATGGGTTTTTCATATGATTGGGATAGAGAGATCGCCACCTGCAAACCTGACTATTACAGGTGGGAGCAATGGCTTTTTTTGAAGATGTATGAAAAAGGCATGGCTTACAGAAAAGAGTCTTTTGTAAACTGGTGTGAACCGTGCCAGACGGTTTTAGCGAATGAGCAGGTAGAAGCGGGCATGTGCTGGCGATGCGGCAAGCAGGTGCGCCAAAAAAAACTGTGGCAGTGGTTTTTTCGAATTACCGAATTCGCTGAAGATTTGTTAACCTATTGCGATAAGCTTCCCGGATGGCCAGAGAAGGTTATCAGCATGCAAAAAAACTGGATCGGCAAGAGTGTGGGTGCGGAAATACGGTTCCCCATCGAAAATCCCCCAAAAGAATGTGACAATTTTATTTCAGTTTTTACAACACGGCAAGATACTGTTTTTGGTGCGACGTTTATGTGCCTTGCACCGGAGCATCCGCTTATTTTAGCGCTTTCGAAAGGTTCCGAACACGAATCCGATGTAAAGCAATTCATTGACCGCATATCAACGCAGGATCGATCGGATAAAGCTATTGATGGATATGAAAAAGAAGGTGTGTTTACCGGGGCATATTGTCTGAATCCGTTTAGCGGTAAAAAGATGCCGGTATACACGGCCAATTTTGCTTTGATGGAATATGGAACCGGCGCAATTATGTGTGTACCGGCTCATGACCAAAGGGATTTTGAGTTCGCTAAAAAATATGATTTGGACATTATCATTGTCGTAAAACCAGCAGAAGAGGATTTAGATCCTGCGACCATGTCAGAAGCCTATGTGAGTGATGGAATCATGGTAAACTCTGGACAGTTTAATGATTTGCTGAACCGGAAGGCGCTTGATGAGATCGCTTCTTTCCTTGAAAAGGAAAATATGGGGCAGAAAACAATCAGCTACCGGCTTAGGGACTGGGGTATTTCACGGCAACGGTATTGGGGTGCTCCCATTCCAATGATTCATTGTGAAACGTGCGGTGTTATGCCTGTGCCGGAAAAAGATTTGCCGATAGTTCTTCCAGAAGATGTGGATATCCTTGAAGGCGGGGGGTCGCCGCTTCCTGGGTTGGAATTCTTTAATAAGGCCACATGCCCTAAATGCGCGAACGCGAACGCGAGAAGAGAGACAGATACCATGGATACATTTGTAGAATCGTCATGGTATTTTCAGAGATACTGCAGCCCCAACTTTGATACAGGTATGTTTGACAGTAAGGCAGTGGATTATTGGATGCCCGCGGATCAGTATATCGGCGGTGTTGAACATGCTATTTTGCATCTGCTTTATTCACGGTATTTCACCCGCGTTCTTAACGACATCAACCTTGTAAATTACAAAGAGCCTTTTACCAGACTGTTGACCCAGGGAATGGTATGCAAAGAAACAGCGACATGTCCTGAGCACGGGTTTCTCTTCCCTGATGAGATTGAAGAAAGTGAGACAGGCAGGATTTGCAGAAAATGCGGGAAAAAAATATCTGTGGGCCGTGTAGAAAAGATGTCCAAGTCCAAAAAAAATGTGATTGATCCGAATGTTCTTATGGAAAAATACGGCGCGGATACCACGCGGCTGTTTTGTTTGTTTGCGGCGCCGCCGGAAAGGGATTTGGAATGGAATGAACAGGGCGTTGAAGGCGGATACCGGTTTCTAAACCGCATTTGGAGGCTTGCAAGAAACAGTATGGATGCGATAAAAGATGTGCAAGCATTTCAGGGCAGCCAGGATGCTCTCGATGGAAGATTTCTCGGTTTGTATAAAAAAACCCATGAGACAATTAAAAGGGTTACCAGGGATATTGAGGACAGGTTTCATTTTAACACGGCTATCAGTTCAATCATGGAGCTTGTAAATGTTATGACGGACATTGACGCAAACGAAACCGGATTCGGTGAAGATGAGAATAAATCTGGTGTGATGAAATTTGCAATGGAGAATGCGATTCTTCTTTTGTCGCCCATTGTTCCTCATTTTTCAGAAGAGCTATGGGCTGAATTGGGGAATAAAGAAAGCGTTATGAAAAAAACATGGCCTGTATTTAGCGATGAAGCAATACTCAAAGATGAGCTTTTGATTGTTATACAGATAAATGGTAAGGTAAGAAGCAAGTTTAATGTGAGTGCAGAAGCCAGTGAAGAAACAATAAAAGAGATGGCGCTTTCAGATGAACGTGCGAAAAAATTTATTGGAAAAGAAAAAATAAAGAAAGTTATTGTTGTTAAAAACAAGCTGGTTAATATTGTTTTATAGCACCTCTAAGGGCTATTTGCATTTTGCTGTAAAGAGGAAATAGGAGGAAGGATGATTCTTTTTAAAAACATTGAAGTGTGGTTGCTGTTAATTTTATGTTTAATTTTATCAGCTTGCGGATATCGGTTCCTTGGTAGTGGAAATCTGCCGGGCGATGTAGAAAAGGTCCATGTGGGCATTTTAAAGAACAGTACGTCTGAAACTGGGGCCGAAAATATGTTTACCAATGCAATTCGATATGAATTTATCCGGCAAAATAAAAATGCAGACAAAGAAGCTGCAGATGGGTTTCTTTCAGGAGAAATTAAGTCTTTATCGTATAAAACAATTACACACAAAAGACGTCATACATCCGCTGAAAGACGTGTAACAGCAAAAGTCGCACTGGAATTAAAAGACCGTGAAGGAAATATCCTTTGGTATAAGGTAGTTTCAGCCCGTGAAGCGTATGATGTTATGGATGACAAATTATCAACGGAGCAAAATAGAAAGCGAGCCATCTCAGAGCTTTCAGAGAGACTCGCAGAAAACGCATACTATCGTTTAACAGATAATTTTTAAAGACTTGCCTGAAAATTTGATTTGGTGACGGAAAGAGAGATCGCTATCCATTGAACATTGTCAGCTTATGGTTCAAGCTGAATCAGGATTAGCAAGTCTGGAAAGACGGGATATTTTTCTGGCGGCAGTTCTTCTATGAATAACTCCCTTTTTGGCTGCCTTGTCAACCGCAGATTTTGCTGCATTGAGTTTTTCCGGAACAGCCTCCTTTGATTCTCCATCAATGGCCAGTTTCAAATCTTTAATAATGTTTTTTACACGGGTTTTCACAGACTTATTTCTAATACGTCTAATTTCGTTTTGCCTTGCCCGTTTCAAAGCAGATTTATGATTTGCCAATATAAACTCCTTTAGGATTGTTTTTGAATCGAAATTTTATACAAAAATGGTGAAGTGGTGTCAAGAGATTTTATTTATTAGAATCATTCATGAAAAAGATGATGATCCGAAAAGGATTTCCCGCTCAAAGTCCGGGATCTTCGACAATGATTCGACTGAAGCGCCTAAAACCTTTAAAGGATTAAAAGGATAGTGAAAAAATTATGTCGTTTAGAACAACCTTAATTGAAAAATATCGAATTACGAATTCCGAATGTCGAATATCGAAGGGATGCACTAAAATATAGACAATGTCGGAAAATGATAGAAAATATGATTTTGAGGAGCGTTTGGTTGGTTTTGCAGTCAGGATAATTCATCTTTCGGAATCTTTACAAAAATCGAAAGCGGCAAATCACATTGACGGTCAGATCCTTCGAAGCGGAACATATCCTGCTTTTAACTATGGTGAAGCTCAAAGCGAAGAGTGTCGCACTGATTTTATACCCAAAATGAAAATATGTCTTAAAAATCTATGAGAAACTAAAGTTGGATCGCTTATAATGATAAAAGCAAAGCTAATAAAACGCTGTCAAAACTTGATCTCTTGATGGATGAAAACAACCAGTTCA
>JAFDFT010000094.1 GCA_019309685.1 Deltaproteobacteria bacterium | reverse complement strand
AGTATCCGGTGTCATTTGAAATACGATCTCAACGTCATCAATCACCCGGGTTTCGCCAGTTTTTGTTATAATATCGGTTGGAGCGATAAATCCGATCGTTCCCATAGATAACTGTGTTCCCAGGCCGCAGGTAATAAAACCCTGAGGGGATGGAGGCAGCGACCGTCCATACATATAGGCCGCTCGCCGAGCCATGACATTGCCGACAAGCACATTTTCGCTGAGAGCTTCCTTTACAAAGTGGTCTGGGGCAATGACCTCAACCTTTCCTGCTTCAACATCCTCCATATCAATAACACCAGTAACTCCCAAAAAATGATCCCCATGGCTGTGAGTGTATATGACCGCAACAACGGGTCTGTTTCCCAGGTGTTCATTGGCAAGATCAAGGGCTTTTCTTGAAGACTCTGCAGATGTAAGGGGATCGATTACAATCCACCCTGTCTTTCCTCGAACAAGCGTCATATGTCCTATGTCAAACGACCGAACCTGATAGATGCCGTCGACAACCTCAAAAAGACCATGATGCATGATATTAAGTTGAGCCTGTCTCCAGAGACTTGGATTAGCTGTTGGGGGTGCTTCGCCTGAGAGAAACGTAAGGCCTGACTGATCATATGTTGTTTTGCCATCTTCGGGCCGTGTAATCGTAAGGGGGGATATACTCGCAATAAATCCACGTGCGGCATTTTCGAAACTCCGCCGGTCCTCAAAAGGAAGTTCCTCCAGAACGGCCGCGTTTTTTTTCTCAGTATGCTCCGTAGCCGGATTTAGCCTGGTGAATTCTTCAGGTAAAGCCATTGGGTGTTTATATTGGTTCATAGACAATTTTTCCTTTATTTGATTTGTTAAAAAGCTGTTTGCAAACGGTGCTCACTGCCGGTTTTCTTTTTAGCCGATCTTATAAAATAATTTCTATCCTGAGTTATCACCTTTTTTATCCGTCGTTTCCCTGTCCAGCCTGTCCGCTGCGCTCAGGTATAGATTCGTGGATACAACCGACGGCACATCTTTAGACCGCAGGTGCAGGAGTTCTGATTTTAATTTTTTGGCTTCTCCGATTTCTCCAGCGGTACCGGGTGCCAGAGCCAGAGTATCGATGACGTGCAGGGCGGTCTGTATTTCACCTGAATCCTTGAGCTCGATGGTTTTTTGCAGGACCCGCTTCTTGTCGGCGATTGCATCAGCCACAGCAGTTGCTGACTGACCAGGGTCAGCGGGATGAAGGTTTGTGGGATTTCGGTCCCACCAGCCGTTTTCCGAACGGTAGATGTCTCTTACGATCATATCCGGGCAGCCGTAAATTGGTTGCGACCAGGGATGCTCAAAATATTCCGGAGGATAGGTAATGTCATGCAGGATTTCCACATCCGTCATGCCCTGGTTCATGCGGTCAACGACTTCTTTTCTCAGATACCGAAGCCCGTCAGCCATGTTATTGAGCATCTTTTGGATTTCTTCCTCACCTTTGATGGGTTTACCATAGGAAGGGATCAGGACTTCCGGACGCAGAGCGATCAGTTTGTCCAGAGTGTCAGCCCACCGTACATCATCACGCTGGGTACGCAGTGGTGTCCCCACGTTTATACAGGAATATATCACGGCCGGCCCGGTATAGAGTACCCGTTCTTCTGGGAGCCAGACAGCGATTGAATCGTCTGTTTCTGAAGGCGCCCATATAACTTCTACTATACGGTTTCCCATATTCATCCGAAGGGTCTCCTTGAACGTAATATCAGGATACGTATACCGGCTGGGTCTGTATGCTGTGTCCAGGGGCATTCTAAATTGCATGGCATTCAGGTATTGCTGAAGCTCTCCAGTCTCTTCATAGCGGCGGTAGCGGAAAGGAAGGCGTTCATGTGATACAATCTTTGGGTGAGGCTCGTTTCTTTCTTCCGCGGCTTCAATAAACGCGATTGCACCGTGATTGTACCCATTGTGACCTTGGCTGTATATTATGGTATGAACCGGAGCGTTAGACACTGTTCTTAAATTATCCAGTACCTCTCTTGCCACCTTGCGGGTCATGCACGTGTCCACCTGTATGATCCCCAGATCCGTTTCAATGCTCAGTGCATTACCGATAGCGCCGATCACATGAATCCCGGGGTGAACGGTCCATATTTTATTTTTCTGTTTTAAAAGAAAATCATTTTCTGTGTTCATAATAATACTCTCTTCAGATTTATCTTCTTATTTTAATTCATGGATCGATCTCATAAAATTTAATAAAATATAATTTTCAATACTGGCGTTCTCGTAAAAAGTCGAAAAGTTTTCCTTTCAGTCATTCTGGCGAAAGCCGGTATCCAGAAAATCATATGAATTGAGACATTATTTGAATTTTCTGTTTTTTCAAATCTGCATTTTATAAAAACAGGAGGTTGCAAGTTAGAATCGTTTAAAAATAGCAATTATTCAAAGCTCTCGAAACCATCATGCCGGATCAAGTCCAGCATGACGGTTTCGAGACTTTTTACGAGGGCATCAAAACTGATATTCAATAGTAAAATGAGGCGGCAATTTTAAACTGAAAAAACCGCCTCTGAATGTATTGCTATTTATTTAAACAAATCCCATATTTTAAAACCTGTTTTTGGAATTTCCAGGCCCAGCTTCTCCATAGCCTTAAAGACTCCCGGATGAATTTCATCTTTCTTGCTTCCCAGCGGATACGGCGAATCCGGGAACAGTTTTAAGGATGCATGATATTTCCCGAAGTCTTCCATATGCTGGTACCGCACCCTGACAATCTCCTGGATCACATCATCGGGCATAGTAACATCACCAGCAATATTTCCAATATCCGCATTAACCTCCATGTCCTGTTCGATGCCTTTATAAGCGCCTTTTTTCAATATGTGTGGATAGACCACCAGATCTTTGGAATGATTATATCCCTTTTTAATATATTCAGCATCAACCGGAATAAAATACATTTTTCTGCCTGAACTCAAAAGTTCCATTGTGGGCGGATCAGGAGAGGCTTTTGGAACTATAAATTTCCCATCTTCTACTGCCTCTTTGCCAAGAAAACGAAGTTTAACGACATCCACTTTATTGTTCAGCATGGCATCCTTACAGCCGATCGAGCCGAGCATCGCCCATTTTATTTTATCGTAATTTCCCACACCTTTTTCAAACAAGGGCTTGTCCACGAGTAATCCCTGAAACAGCCGTGACCTTTCCGCGGTACATACCCTCTTGCCGGAAAAGTCCTTAAGTGTTTTTATATTAGGATCAAAAGTTCCATAGAAGCCAACATAAGCGGGGGTAGAGATAATGGATCTCATATTAGGCAAAGGCATCATATCAAGCGGCTTACGCCCTTCGATAACAAAAGGCATCATGGCTGCTGCCATATTCATCATGGCATAAGGGGTCTTGCCGGCTATCATATTTTCACGCTCGATTCGTAAATGCTGTATCATGTACATTGCACCGGGTGTTTCCTGGTGTTTTATGTGCACCCATGATCCAGCCTTCCTAAATACCTGTTCAAACGCCGCACCGATGTTATACATGGTTGTACCGAAAGGGGGTGTCATAAGAATAACATCCACAGGCTTACGGTTCTGATCCGCGGTAAACCCCGGATGCGCTAAGCAAAATGTCAGCATCAAAACCAATATGAGTAACAGCGATCTTTTTTTCATTTTATTTCTCCTTTTTTAGGTTTGAAAAAACTATTTCATTCATCTATTGATTGCAAACCACATTTAAGTGGCAGCACGGCTTTTGCGCCAGTGAAATAACAAAATGGCTGTAGTCAAAACAATACTTGAAATAAATCCGACAACCGCGCCGAAAAGACCGTACCAGGTTGCAAGGAGCGCTGCTGCGAAAAAACCCGCCAGTTCCGGCCTGCTCAGACGGGCGAGACAATATCCCTGGCAAAAGAACATCATGGTTCCCATGGCCACAACCAGAGCCAGCAGGGCCATTACAGCAGGGACAAGCGGCTGCGCTTCCATAAACAGAACCGGATTTCGGATCAAGAAGAACGGGAGCAGATAAAAAGGGCCGACCAGCTTGAAGCTTTCCCATGATGTCTTCAGATAACTCGCGCCCGCGATCTGACTTCCGACCATTGCGGCGCCTGCCACCGGAGGGGTAACAGCTGCCAAAATCGCGTAATAAAAAACAAAAAAATGGGCTACAACCAGATTAAGGCCCATATCCGTTAAAATCGGCGCTGCCACAAACGCCACCACAATATAGGCAATCACCGTAGGAGTTGAAGAACTTAGCAGAATAGAGAGCAGCATTGTCAGTATAAGCACAGGAAGAAGCTTTCCACCTGCAACCATAGCAATTACCAGGCTCAGCTTCGTTGCGGCCCCTGTAAATGTTAAACTCTTTATCAGCATACCGATACAACCGACTGCCGCGCCGAACGTGGCCGCCATCTGGGCACCTGATACCAGATTCTGTTTTAAAACCGCCAGCTTTGGACGGTTATCTTTTAATAACAGGGAAACCGTCAAAAGAGCGATGATCCCCCAGAAAGCGGCGTAACCCGCGGAATAATGAAGCATTAGTAAAGCGGTCAGGACTGTCATGGGAACGATGAAAACAGGCGCACCCATTATCAAAATACGCTTGTTAAGCTCTCTTTTGCTCATTGGAATTTTCTCGCGAAACGCAATAATGATGACACCCAGCACTGCAATAGTATAAAACGCTACTGCCGGGATGATGGCCTTGAACATAAGATCCGTGTAGCTGACGCCTAAGAAGGCAGCCATGACAAATACCGCGATCCCCATTATGGGCGGTGTCAACTGCCCGCCGGTGGAGGCCATGGCTTCGATAGCTCCGGCTGTTTCACCCTTAAAGCCGGCTTTCTTCATTACAGGTATGGTATATGAACCGGTAATGGCCACATTTGCCACAGCAGCACCGTTCACCATTCCCACAAAAGAGCTGGAAAACACAGCAGTGTGGCCCGCCCCCCCTTTTAAGTATTTGCCGAGAAGAGCGCCGAATTCAGTGAAAAACCGGGTAACACCGGTTGCCTCAAAGATAGAGCCAAAAATGACCAGCAAGAACAGAATATTTGCCGAAACACTTAGAAGCATGCCGTAAATTCCCTGAAATCCAACACTTAGGTTCGATACAATAAAGCCGAATTTGAATGCAGGATGACCAAGCACGCCTTTGATATGATGCCCCCAGAGCGCATAAGCGATGGCCACCAGAACCAGGCTGGGAAATATCGAGCCAAAGCTCTTCCATGTACATACCATGACAATAACTATTAACGCCACGCCGACCGCTATATCCATGGGATTGGGAAAGCCTGCGAACAAATCCAGCCGTTCATAATGAACCGCCATATACGTCACCAGTGCCAGGCTCAGAAAAACAGCGGCAATGTACAGAATTTTCATCCAAATCTTTTCAGAGCTATGGGCCCAGGTGATGAAGAGCAATACCAGGCAAAAACCCAGATGGGTGTTCTGGTTCATCAACTCACCGAATACAGGATGCCACACAATCGAGATGTGATAGGCGATCATCAGCAAGGCTATCAGAGGGATCAAAAAAGCCAATGGTGTATTAATTATGTTTGAAAAATGCTTTGATTTTTCTTTCATATACGCTCCTTAATTAAAGGTAGTACGGAAGTCCTGCAATTTATTTTTCAATCCACACAGCATGATCTACCATGCCGAATTCCTTTAACCGGTTAGACAGGTTTATACCCAGTTCACTTCTTTCAGTTTGGTCATGATCGTTGCGCCAATCCAGGTTGATGCTGAAATCGCCCGGCCTCGAGGCGTGAACATATAATTTTATATCAATTAAACCCTGTGGCTTCTCTAACCCATCAAGGAGTTCTGAAAGAACTGTGCTTTCGTAAAAACCCGTTGTCCTTACCCTGATGACTTCCAGAAATTTAATTATGTGGTCATTCATAACGCCCATATGTTAAAGTCTGCATATTTGTCAGGCTTTTATATTAGAGCAATGGGTATGCCTGATAGTAGATAATTTTAAATGAATACTATAAATTATGCAAATATATGAAATACGGCATTAAAAAAAGCTTTTATTGAGACTTTATTTTAACATAGAAACCTTTTGCTTACTGGGCCAGAATTCTTTGCTGATAAGATAATTATTCAAAGGAATTAATATGTTTATTTGTTATAGCATTACTTGTGCCAAAATTTTAAATGTTTAATAACAAACAGTTAGCATTTTTTGTTATATAGACTGTGCCATAGGGCGGAAATGGCTTTACTATTGTACAGTTATTTATTATTCTGGAATATAGTACAGAATAATGATTATTAATCCGAGCGAATTGTCATGAAAATAAATGAAAAAGATTTTTTCCGTGAAGCGACACTGAGAATTTGCGGTAGTCTGGATATCGACAAAGCATTGCACCAATGTTTCTTGTACATACGGGACTATATTCCCGCCGATAGAATCGGATTGAGTGTTTTTGACTATAACACGGGTGATCCAAGCAATTTATCTGTGTTTGTTGCAGGCGGTAAAGATGATAAGTCAAAGAATATTCCGCTGCCGGATGATATACAGCGAAAACTCAGAAGATGGCTGAATGATAAAGGACCGGCATTCAGGATCATAGACCGGATCAGCGAGGACGGGATCCTTGGGCCTATCAGCAGGCTCCGGAAATGGAAGGAGACTTCCGGTATGGTCATGCGTATCATGCTGGAAGGGAAGATACTGGGTTCTTTGATTGTTGGCAGCTTTTCCGGAGTCAAATACACAGAAAATCATCTCAGACTGTTAGGGTCGCTCAACGAACCCTTTGCCATAGCGCTCAGCAACAGCTTACAGCACCTGGAGCTGCAGCGTATCAGGGACCGGCTTGCGGATGATAAACGTTACCTTCAGGAAGAGATGCAGCGTCTTGCCGGTGAAGAGATTATTGGCGCCGATTTCGGTTTAAAACAAGTTATGGAACTGGTACTGCAGGTAGCGCCACTGGGCAGCCCGGTTCTTTTGCTTGGTGAGACCGGAGTCGGAAAGGAAGTCATTGCCAATGCCATACACAACGCGTCCCGGCGCAGAAAGGGCCCTTTTATCAAAGTCAACTGCGGTGCGATACCGGACACACTGATTGACAGTGAGTTATTTGGACATGAAAAAGGGGCTTTTACCGGAGCTTTTGAACAGAAGCGCGGACGTTTTGAAAGGGCGGACGGCGGCAGTATTTTCCTTGATGAAATCGGCGAGCTTCCGCCAAAAGCCCAGGTGAGACTGCTCAGGGTGTTGCAGGAAAAAATCATTGAGCGTGTCGGTGGGAATGAGTTCCATAAAGTAGACATAAGGGTCATTGCTGCCAGCCACCGGAACCTTGAAAAGATGCTTGAAGATGGCAGTTTTCGAGAAGACCTCTATTTCCGTCTTAAAGTTTTCCCGATTATGATTCCCGCTCTCAGAAAGAGGCATATGGATATTCCCGCCCTTGTTCAGTATTTTATTCAAAAAAAATCAAAGGAAATGGGTTTAATTGATATTCCAGGCATCACGGCTGGTGCCATGGACACACTACTGGCCTACCACTGGCCCGGTAATGTCCGTGAACTGGAGAATGCAATTGAACGCGCATTGATCTTAGCGAAGAACGGAATAATTAACTTTGACGATCTGCCATTTCAAGCCGGGAATCGTCCTGATACAGTTGATATGAAAAGAGATAATAAACCGTCTACACTTGATGCTGTGGTGACCCGGCACATTATCGAAACCTCCTAAAAAACGGATGGCCGCATTGAAGGCATAGGCGGCGCTGCCCAAAT
>JAFDFT010000093.1 GCA_019309685.1 Deltaproteobacteria bacterium | reverse complement strand
CATAATCCTGGCTAAAAAGAAGTCCTCCTCTTTTATTTGTCCAGTAATTACCCGCGTGATCAAAGCAGACCCTGGATGTCAAATTCAGTTCTTCCATCATTAGCTTAAGTTCTGCTAACTGCTCAACAGGTGATAACAGTTGTAATTCTCCCCGGTCATGCTCATCTAAGAGCGGTGTGCCCGGCGATGGAAAAAAAGGTCTGGAACGCAGGTAATGGGGATTGATCTCACTCATCACTTGAGCGGTATTTCTAGCGTGCTGTTCCCACATTTCTTTTCCGCCGAGTCCCGGCATCCAATACTCTGACAACTGAAATCCTGCCTCCATGGCTTTTTTACCGCCTTTAATATTATCCTCACTGGTTGCCCCTTTTTTGATTTTTTTGAGCAACTCATCATCACCGCTCTCAAGCCCCACATGCAGCCGGTCCAGCCCCGCCTCATGAATACGCTTCAAACTTTCAAGCTTTTTCTTCGCGATGGTCTTGGATCTCGCGTATGTTGTTACCCTCTGAAGGGTGGGAAAGATGGTTCTTAGATGGGTTAAAATATCAACCAATTGATCGGTTGGGACTATGATGCTGTTCGCATCCTGTAAAAATGCGGTTTTAGCGCCCGCTAATATCCAGTTAAAAACCATCACAAACCCCGGACTGGTATTAAATACCGGCTCCTGCTGAAGCAGCGCCAGTGCCACTTCCCTGTTTATTTCACCACCGTAGCCGAGCTGCAATGAAAAGGATTTCATATCCTCCCATATACCCGCGATCGCATCAATATCCTGTTTCACCTCTTCGGCTGACCGCAGGGAAAATTTTTCTTCTTTATACATACTGCAGAAAGTACACCGGTTCCACGGACAATTCCGCGTTGTCCGTATCAAAAGAGAATAACTTCCGCCTTCACTGGGCGGTCGATAGATGCCTGTTTCAAAATCATATTTCCGAGCTGCTTGTGTTTCCATATTCAATCCTTTTCTTAAATGTAGATAAAACCAAGACAAATAATATCAGCATGTTAAAACTATGTTATAATATAATAATTATTTAACGATTCGCAACTAAAGGTCAAGTTATATCCTGAATTTTACACGAATTGGAGACTTTCATATGCCCCGCGAGCGGGATTTCGCTTGCGCTCAACAAGCTGTATCTAAGGGTGAAGCTATATTGAACTATTGCGAACCCTTAGTAACGCTGCATATGGGAGTCTCCGGTTCGCCCATCGGGTGAAAATTGATGAGAAAAAAATGAATGATTCTTTTACTATATGAGTAAAATGCTTCAATTTTAAAATATTGCTGGGACTATTATGATGATTCATCAAAAAAGATTCTCATCAAATTTCATGCAAGATTCAGGTATTAAACATAATACTATATCGGAAATCCGCAAGATATCTTCACTTGAGCCGTCCCAACTACTTGACTTGTGCAATAAGAAATGCAAAGGAATCGATAAATTACAACCCGATAAGGAACTTAAATAAATGACTCAATTACACGACAATATATACGCATTTATCTGGGAATCAATGACCGTTAACAATTGCAATACTTACCTAATCGATGGACCAACCCGTGTGCTCATCGATCCCGGCCACGAGCATTTGTTTGAACACGTGCTAAAGGGTCTCGAAAATCTTGACCTAAGTATTGAAGATATCGGACTGGTAATTTGCACGCACGCCCATCCGGATCATATAGAAGCTGTCAAGTTATTTAAAAATACTCCCGCTTTATTCTCAATTCATGAAGAAGAATGGAAGCTTGTAAAATCCATGGAAAAACACATCAACATATCCCTTAAGGCGGATATCAGCTCATTTTCACCGGACTTTTTTCTCAAACAGGGTGAATTTTCCATAAATGGCCTTGAATTTAATGTTATTCATACACCCGGCCATTCTCCAGGATCCATTTCCCTATTCATGCCTGAACCCAAAGCGCTTTTTACAGGAGATGTCATTTTTAAAGAAGCGCTGGGACGTACGGATTTGCCCGGCGGAAGCGGAAAAATACTTAAGGAAAGCATTAAACAGTTATCAGAACTGGAAGCTGAATTCTTACTGTCAGGTCATGGAGAGGTTGTTTCCGGAAGTGCTGAAGTCAAGGAAAATTTTGACCATGTGATGCGGGTTTGGTTTAACTATATATAGAATATCCGCGCACTTAGACCATGTTTGTTTTCGAAAGGCCATATCTTGAATTAAATTCTACAGCGTATTTCTGTGATCAAATATTTTGGATTTATATCGGCAGACCTTTTTCAGTCTCCCAGAAAAATACCTAAATCCCAAATATTTGATCACCATTAGCTTATTATTGAGATATGGTCTTGAGAAAATAGTTATGACCGAAGCAACCCACCCTTCATTTCGTCCAATTCCAAATGAAACCTATTTTTAATGTCATTTACCTCGGTATGCCATGAAGAATCAGCAGCGATATTTGGGACAACGGCTGAACCGGATATAGAATATTTCTCTTTCAGCTCATTTTTAAAGTATTCAACTCTATTTTCAGCTGATTTTTTTATTTCATCCCTGTATTGATTCAGCTTTTCCCCAAGTTTCACCGAATCAATGGGGAAAACTTCCTTTATCAATTCAAGAGTATAACCGTTATCGGACTCCAAATCGAGCCTGCTCAAGATTTCGTACAATAAAACGTCCTTGTCTTCAAAAGTATATTGTTGATGAAGACTGCCCAGCTCTTTTCGAAACATCTCCGTGCTCAATATCTGGTCTTGATGTTTCTGCACCAGGCCCTTTATGGCTGAACTGACATCCTCTTTTTCTTTTGCCCGTTTCTCTTCGTTGGTCATGGAAAGATGCTTTGTTTTTTCCATGACAATGTCCAACGTGCTCTTTATTTCACTCATACAACACTCCCTAGTTTCATATGGTGCATATCTTTTATCTCTTTACTCGCCATAATTTTTATAAAACCTATTTTTATAAGAGTATAAAAAATTATGCAAGCACTTCGCCATTCAATCTGTTTTTTGTTATTTCGTTGCAGTGCACTTGACATACACCATTAAAATGTTAAAATTTATCTATATAAAAATAGAAATAATTATTAAAAAGGGGGAGATACAATGGAAAGATTCAGATGGATCGAAGCCAAGGGGAATAAATTTCTGTATATAGATTTTTCAAATCTTAAACCAGACGAACTTGTTAAAGAGGTTGAAAAGGGAATTGAATTTATCAAAGGTTTAGGTGAAAAAGAGATCCTCATGATTTCTGATACAAGCAATTCGCCCACCAATCCTAAAAGCTTTGCCGCTGTAAAACGATTCGGTAATGAAACGAATGCCTATGTAAAACGATCCGCAACCATCGGCGCAAAAGGGATTAAGCGGTTTTCATTCCGCATTTATAAAATATTTATAAAAAGAGATATTGAGGCAGTCGATTCTATTGAAGAAGCAATTGAGTGGCTTTCCAGAGATTAAGTGATTTGGATATTTGAATCACATCAACTGCAAAATCGATTCAAATAAATTCTTTATGGGATGGGGGCTTAAAACGGCTCTAGACACTTAATTTTTCAAAACAAACTATCTAAAAATATTCGGCAGTGTCGCCGGCTTTATCTGCGAGCTCCAAAAAAACAGTTACCTCCTTGGGATTTATCCGGCCTATGGTTACACCAAGGGGTAAATCGATATGTTTAGGTGTAAGTTCTAATTTATGTTTGCCTTGTTCTAATGTACTAAGATCTACCTGAATTTGAACTTCCTGCCCCTCCAAATCCTTCATCGTGTGCCGCTTGCCCGTTAGTGTCAAATTTGCCATTTTTACTGAATTCTCCGCCACTACCATACTGGAAACGATATTTGTATAATTGACGGGTACCACAATGTTTATCTGTGTTACCTGCTGGCTTGCCACAACCAGCCATGCAGCCGTGACCAGCATCAAAACCCTTATCTTTGTTTTCCAGTTTTCAATAAACGCACCCGCGAGAAACCCCTTTAGCGTCGGCTTGTCAGTCTTTGGCGCCGCAAGCAGGTTTCGGAGATCGGCTGCCAGAAGTTCCGGCTTACCCCGGGTAGTCACTTTCCCATGCACAACAGTGGACACTTCAGCTCTTTCTTCGGATACAACAATACACACTGCATCCGTCAGTTCAGTAATTCCCAGCGCCGCACGATGGCGGGTGCCAAAGTGTTCCGGCAAAGCTTCCTTTTCTGATAAAGGCAGAATACATCCCATTTCGGTCAGCAGATCCTGAGATACGATCACCGCGCCGTCATGTGTGGGTGCATAACGGTTAAATATGCTTTTAATCAATGCAGGTTCTGGAATTGCCATTATTTTCTGACCTGAATGGATAAATTCGGAAAGATTATCATCCCTTGAGATTACAATTAGCGCGCCTGTCTTTTCCTGTGCCAGTTCAAAAGAGGTTATAATCAGATCATTGAGAAAAGCTTCACTCGAAAAACGTTTTCGTGATCTGAAATATCGAAGGGGGCTTACCTTTTCCAGAACCTGCCGGATTTCGGACTGAAACAGTATCAGTAAAAGAATAATAAGGACTTGCCACAGAACCTGAAATACCCATGTGGTCATAAAAAGACCCCACAGCTTCGCCAGGGAATATACGCCGCCAAGTACCACAAGACCTATGATAACCCGAAGGGCTTTTGTCTCACGAAACCATATGTAAAGCTGATAGGCCACAATGGTTAGAAACACAATATCCGCTAAGTCCCTTAAGGTTGGAAACTGAAAAAAATTCAGCATATACCCGGCTCCTGTAGTAAATTACCGAAATTGATATTATCCCTGCGCTTAAGTTCCTATATTAACACAAAAACTCAGCTTTAAGCAACCTGATTTTTCATTTAGATAAATCCATAATATATTTTGCTAACTGATTGAACTAATGTTTGTTAAAAAAAGTATTTTTGTAGAGGGTATATGATTTTATTTGTTTCATCCGATTTTCGAAGAAATAGCGTTCAAAATTATTCCATACTGAACAAATTTACCATGAAAATTCCTTGCGTTTAGACGTGAGATTGGTTAAACAATGCCTGGCTTTTTAAGCTAAATATCAAGGAGGATCAAATTTAATACATCTATGCATTACGAAGGCAATATAATCAGACCCCCCAGCGAAGCGAACAGCATTCTGCTTCAGGTAACCGTAGGATGTTCTCACAGAAAATGTACCTTTTGTGACGCAAGCAGACTAAAACGTTTTAAAATAAAGCCTGATGCCATCATCATGGAAGATATAGCGTTTGCAGCAACCTACTGCAAGAATCAGAGGAGAGTCTTTCTTTGTGATAGAGACGCGCTAATCGTCCCTCAGCAAAAACTTCTTCATATCCTTAAGAAAATTGAGACACAGCTTCCGTGGGTAACCCGTGTGGGTGTTTACGCCAATTCAAAAAGCTTGAGCATGAAAACCGCAGATGAGCTTAAAGAGTTGAATTCCCATGGGCTGGGTATCGCCTATATGGGTCTTGAAACAGGCGATGACATTACGTTAAAAAATATACGAAAAGGCGCGACATCCGCCAAAATGATCGAAATGGGAAAAAAAGCAAGAACAGCCGGCATAAAACTTTCCATCACCGTTCTTTTGGGAATCGCGGGAAGGGAACGTTCAAAAATACACGCCAGAGAAACAGGACGTGTTCTCTCCGGGATAGATCCGGAGTATATCGGAGCTCTGAGCCTGATGCTTATCCCCGGTACGCCTTTGTATAATGATTTCGAATCAGGCAGTTTCCCGTTGTTGGAGCCTAACGAGATGCTCGAAGAACTAAAAATAATGATCGAAAATACGAATCTTACAAGCGGTCTTTTTCATGCCAATCACGCTTCAAATTATCTACCCATACGGGCAAAACTGCCCAAAGAAAAGGAAGCAACCATTAAGTTAATAAATGATGCTCTTAACGGCAAGATTGAGCTTAGGCCTGAATATATGAGAGGTCTTTAAAGTTACAGTCACACTTACATATTATTAAAAAATCTGACTTTTTACTTGGTTTTAAGTTTGAGATGTTATGTTTTAAGCAACTGATTTAAAAGACAAAATACAACCTAAAACTTAACACTTAAAACCTGAAACATGATGAATTTGACTTTTTATGAATCTATCAATATTTATATGAATTCGAAAGTAATTTCCCTGAAAAGGAGAAAAAGACAAATGAATGACAGCGTTTCCAAAAACCAAACGGCATTAGATGACCTCTGTGTAAACACGATCCGCACACTGGCCATGGATGCTATTCAAAAAGCAAACTCCGGCCATCCCGGCGCCCCCATGGGACTTGCACCAGCGGCATATGTCTTATGGACACGACTGTTGAAACATAATCCTGATAATCCGGCATGGCTTGATAGAGATCGTTTCGTGCTTTCCGCTGGCCACGCCTCCATGCTTATTTACAACCTTCTGTTTCTAACGGGTTATGCATTGAGTCTTGATGAACTAAAGAATTTCAGGCAGTGGGGAAGCAAAACCCCGGGCCATCCTGAATTCGGGCATACGCCTGGTGTAGAAACCACTACCGGTCCGTTAGGCCAGGGATTTGCCAATGCCGTAGGCATGGCCATGGCGGAAAGGCATCTGGCATCTATTTACAACAAACCTGGTCATGAAATAGTCAACCATCACACGTATATGCTTTGCGGGGATGGTGATATGATGGAAGGCATCTCATCTGAATCCGCGTCTCTGGCCGGGCATCTGGGTCTGTCCAGACTCATTTGCCTATACGATGACAACAAAATCACTATTGACGGAAAGACGGATATCACCTTTACCGAAGATGTGGCTCAACGATTTGAATCATATAACTGGCACGTCCTTAAAGTAGATGACGGAAACAATCTTGAAGCGATATCAAATGCCATATCGTCCGCTAAAGCTGAAACGGATAAACCCTCCCTTATTGTCCTATCAACACATATTGCTTACGGCAGTCCAAACAAGCAGGACTCTTCCGACGCTCACGGTGCTCCTTTGGGAGAGGAAGAAATTCGGCTTACAAAGAAAAATCTGGGATGGCCGGAAGATGCTTCTTTTCTGGTTCCCGAAGAAGCGTTAAATAAATTCAGGGAATGTGTTCAAAATGGAAATCAGGCGGAATCCGAATGGCAGGAGATCTATAGTGCCTACACCAAAGAATATCCGGATCTTGCAGAAAAATGGGTCAACGCGACATGCGCTTTTTTACCGGACGGTTGGGACTCGGAGATACCGGAGTATTCACCATCAGATGATCCGGTCGCAACCCGTGTGGCTTCCGGGAAAATATTAAACGCAATTGCTGATAAAATACCGTCTTTAATTGGCGGCTCAGCAGATCTTGCTCCTTCCAACAAAACATTTATTACTGGATCTCATGAATTTCAAAAAAATGCCTATGATGGCCGAAATATCCGGTTCGGTGTGAGAGAACACGCCATGGGTGGCATCCTATCCGGTATGCTTCTTCACCATGGTATGAGGCCATACGGCGGTACATTCCTGGTCTTTTCGGATTATATGCGGCCTTCCATTCGAGCAGCCTGTCTGATGAAACTCCCTGTTATATATATTTTTACCCATGATAGTATTGCCGTTGGAGAAGATGGACCCACGCACCAGCCGATCGAGCACGTCGCTGCGCTTCGTGCGATACCAGGCCTGACCGTGATTCGACCCGCGGATGCTGCTGAAACGGCTGAAGCATGGCGCCAGGCAATGAAAACAACAGATGGCCCTGTAGCTCTCATTCTCGGCCGACAAAAATTGCCCATCCTGGACAGATC
>JAFDFT010000092.1 GCA_019309685.1 Deltaproteobacteria bacterium | reverse complement strand
TTCGGTGTTCAACATTCAATATTCGACATTCGCAGTTCAAATAAGCAAATGTTTGGTTCTGGCTTGTCCGGACTAGGTATTTATAATAGCCTATGGCTAGATATGTGAATTAGAGACACAACTATTATTATCTGGTAAACTTGGTTATCTCTATAGGAAAAGTTTGCTAGGATTTCAAAGTGCTAATGGAGAGATTGAAAAGATACTTAAGACCTTGGTAAAAACATTTGAAAAAATCCTTGGCCCTTGAACCCTCTTCTCCAACTAATTTCGAGAAGAACCCGATTTATAGTATTAACCTCTATCGTCAATTTTTGATATATATGTCATATGTCTGAAAATCACCAAATGACAAGGGCAGCAGGTGTTGTCGGGTCCTCCACATTATTAAGCCGTATTTTTGGTTATATCAGGGATATGGTTTTTGCCTGGTTCTTTGGGGCCGGGCTGGTTTCAGACGCGTTTATTGCTGCATTTCAAATACCTAATTTGCTTCGGAGGCTATTTGGCGAAGGATCGTTAAGCATAGCCTTTATCCCTGTTTTTACAGAATATCTTACAAAATATGGAAAAAAAGAAGCATTCCGACTGGCAAGCTCCGCTTTAAGATTGTTATCTGTTATACTGGTTTTTATCGCTATTCTTGGCATTGCTATTTCTCCTTTCATTATTAAACTGATTGCTCCTGGATTTTACCTATCTCCTGAGAAATATGAGCTGACTGTAACGCTGACACGGATAATGTTTCCTTATATTATCTTTATCTGTTTGGTAGCTCTGAGCATGGGGATATTAAACGCTCTCGGCCATTTTGCTGCTCCTGCGCTTGCTCCGGTTCTTTTAAATATTACAATGATTGGCTCGTTATTTATTGTTTCTTTTTTTTCGAACTCTCAAGAACATAAAGTTTTGGGGCTTGCAATTGGTGTTTTAGCGGGCGGCATATTACAGTTATCTTTTCAAGTTCCGTTTCTTTTAAAAAAAGGTTTTTATTTTTGGGAAAAAACAAAGATCTTTCACCCTGGGCTAAAAAAAATAGGCACTTTGATGCTTCCTGCAATATTCGGCGCTGCGGTGTATCAGGTAAACATCATTGTTGGAAGGATGCTTGCTTCGATGCTTGCTGAAGGGAGCGTTTCTTATCTTTATTACGCAGATCGTCTCGTACAATTTCCTCTTGGAATATTTGCCATAGCAACAGCAACAGCAGCTTTACCAACTTTGGCAAAGCAGTCATCTCTTTTAGATATTGATGGATTAAGAAATACATTCACTCATGCTTTAAACCTTGTTTTTTTTATTGCAATTCCATCAATGACAGGGCTGATTGTCTTAAGAGAGCCCATTGTCGCCCTGTTATTTAAACGGGGCGCTTTTGATGCTCTGGCGACACAAAAGACTGCGACAGCCTTGATGTATTATGGATTCGGGCTTTGGGCTTTTTCTGGAGTACGAATTGTTGTTTCTGCTTTTTACGCAATGCAGGACACAAAGGCACCCGTACGGATTGCGGTTATATCAATACTGGCGAATATTTTACTGGGCCTTTTATTGATGATGAGACTTGATCACGGAGGGCTTGCTCTGGCGACATCGATTGCATCCATGCTGAATCTGGGACTTCTTTTAAAGGCATTAAGGAAAAAGATTGGATTTTTAGGATGGCGAAATATTACTATGCCTACTTGCAAAACGGTCCTTTGTTCTGTTATAATGGGCATCATTGTATGGATCGTTTCAATATGTATTATTCCATCAATTGAAATTTCATTTTTGAATACTTTGTTCGGATTATTAGGATGTATTCTAACAGGTATCATTGTATACGTCTTGGCTTCTTTTTTATTTAGGAGTTCCGAACTTATAAAAATAGCAGATGTGGTCATAAATAGAGCACGAAGAAGATGACAAAAAGACAAAAAATCCTTTTATACTTAGCAACAATGGCAATTATTTCGCTTTTCTTTCTTATTATATTGGGGGATAATGGGCTCATTGATTTAAACATATTAAAAAAACAAAGAAACAATCTGATTGAAGAAAACCAAAAGATTCAACAGAAAATATCTTCCTTATCTACCGAGATTGATCGTGCGAAAAATGATCCGGCCTATATAGAAGCTGTTGCAAGGCAGGAGCTTGGGATGATTGGAAAAGATGAGGTTATTTTGAAATTTAATAAAGATATGAAAAACCGAAAAATCAAGTAAGATGGCTTCGTAATCCCGCCTGTGGCGGGACTGTGTTGCGCTGCATCATGAGTTAATCCGACGTACCAGATACGCCTCATTCCTCAAGATTTGCGCGCATTAAAATTGAAATATTTACTTTGCCATCAAAATTTTGACTTTACGAGTTCATTAAGGATAGCGGGAAAAAAATGATTGAAGATAATGATTTTTACACTGAAACCATGGCAAAGGTGTATGCAGACCAGGGTTATTTAGAAAAATCGGCTGAAATTTATAGATATTTGTTAAAACGTGAACCAGGTCGACAGGATTTGATTGAAAAGCTTTCAGAGATAGAGAATAGGATTATTGAGAAAAAAAACACTGGAAATGATCACCTTGTCCCTTTGTTTAACCAGTGGGTTGACCTTGTTCTAAAGCACAATAGGCTGAAAAAACTACAAAAAGCGTCAAAAATGGTTTCAAACCTTTCAAGGCATTCCCCGGATGAATAGAAACTGATTTGAAAATTGTTATTTCAAATACCCTTCGAATTTCTTCTATTCCTTCCTCATTATATCAAGTACTAATAGAGACGTTTACCTTTGCAAATCCCAAGTGGGTCGAAAATGTAAAAATGAATCGTTGGAACAGGGGCACCCCAAAATTTTTACGGTTTTATAGAAAAACAAAAGAGAACGGGTTAACGGTTCCGAGAGGGTATCTCCGGCAGCTTATACTGTTGTGCAGAAAAGAGAATGTTGATTATTCTATTGACGACAAGAGAAATAATATTGAGCCTGTTGATTTTAAATTTAAAGGACAGCTGAAACCCTTTCAGCAGACAGCCGTTCAGGCCATGCTTTCCAAAGATTTTGGAACGCTGAGCGCTCCCACTGGAAGCGGCAAAACAGTCATGGCGCTATATATGATTGCTCAGCGAAGACAGCCGGCATTGATTGTTGTGCATACAAAAGAGCTGGCATTTCAATGGGTGAATCGAATTGGAACGTTTCTTGGAATTTCTGATGCTGACGTGGGAATGGTGGGTGCAGGGAAGAAATCGATGGGTGAGAAAATTACAGTTGCACTGGTCCAAACACTTTATAAATATGTTGATGAAGTAGCGCCTGATATTGGATATTTGATTGTGGATGAATGTCATCGGGCACCCAGTAGAACATTTACTGAAGCTGTATCCGAATTTGATTCAAGATATATGATGGGTCTTTCCGCAACCCCTTGGAGAAGGGACGGGCTTTCAAAACTTATTTTCTGGCATCTTGGTGATGTGCATCATGATATTGAAAAGAAACACTTGATTGAATCCGGCGATGTTTTGAGTGCGGAAGTGATAACGCGGCATACGGATTTTAAGCCGTATCATGATCCGGTGAATGAATATAGCAAAATGCTTGCTGAACTGACAGCCAATGATGATAGAAACCGTCTCATAGCTTCAGACGTTGCCTTAGAAGCAAAAAAGAATGCAGGCGTATGCCTGGTTCTCTCTGACAGAAAAAAGCATTGTGAAACCCTTCATACACTTTTGAGATTTAAATACAATATACGTTCCGAAATACTCACGGGAGACTTAAAAGGCAGTGAGCGCAAAGAGGTTATAGAACGATTGAACACGGGTGATGTAAAAGTAATTGTTGCCACAGGGCAACTTATCGGCGAAGGGTTTGATAACAGTATGCTGACAACGTTGTTTATCACGACACCGGTAAGGTTCAGCGGCAGGTTACTTCAATATATTGGCAGGGTATTGAGACCATCACCCGGCAAGGAGCTTGCCAGAATCTATGATTATATTGATATTCATGTGGAGCCTCTTGCCGCATCTGCAAGAGCGAGACAAAAAGTGTATGATAGCTGAAAAACAAATTGAGATCTTTGCAAAAACCCACTTTTTGTCCAATTTCTGTATCCCCGATAAGCGGGATCTTCGATACGCTTCGATAAGCTCAAATTTTAATCCGCCAACGAACTTTGGCGGATTAATCCTTGAAATACTCTATGTATGGATGCCTGCCCCGTATGTCAGGAAGATCTTACGGGGTGGTTAATCCGCCTTCGGCGGATCGCTCTCCTTGAACTTGAACCCCGCTTAAATATAAAAACAAATTTAACGGGCCAGGCAAAAATCAGTATTTTTCAAAGGTTTCAAATCTAATCAGCAATTTCTTTTTCTTTGAGGGGTGTGGAGGATCCGGATGGTAGTTGCTTTTCTTTCTCATCAGATGAAGGAATAATAGAATACTCTCCCTTATCATCTTTCCTGGAAAAGAAAACAGCCTCAACACGTTTATCCGTTGTCCCTTCAATTTTGATTCTTCCGTCAGATCGATAATAGGTGATTTTCGAACCAACAATGGAGTTTTCACCGCTTGTAATTGTTGAATTCTTGCCTTTTAATATAAGGATCATTGACTCTGTCAGGTATAATGCGAGGTCTGAGACAGCAGTGAAATCTTCAGATTTAATATGAACATTTCCTTTGGCAATGATTTTACTAATGGATCCCTTTTTAACGGGTTTATTTTCTTTTGTAGAATTCTCGGTATAGTAGATTCTGAGCACATCAGATGTCAGTATAAATGTACCTTGAACCGCTTTTACATTACCAACGAATTCAGCATACTTTGCTTTGCTCACCGCGTTCATCCGATTCGATGTTATTCGGATTTTAGATTTTTTGTCTTTTTTTAATTTTGATGTGTCTGCTGAAATCGCCGAACTGCTCATAAAAAAAACGGATGACAGAAAGATGGTGAGAAATAAAATAGATGTTTTATTTACAATATTTCCAATTTTCATTTGAATAGATTTACCTTTCAATCTTACCAATGGATAATGACTTTATTTATTGAGGCCTATGACATCATATTTTTACAAAAAAGACCAGTAGTTTTTTCAGACCAAAAGATAACGATCCGGTGCTATCAATTCAAAAAGACTTAACAAAACCTATGACATTTCGTTTTGAATAGGATCATAACCCTTTAATAAAGTAACAATTTAATAGCATTTGACTGTAGCAGCAATAATGATGTGCAAGAGGATAAGAACAAAAGGTTGAATAATGGATGGATTAATGGCAAAAATTAAACAGGTTTTTATTGAAAATAGAAAGATGATTAAGCGGTATTTTACGGTTATAGAGTTTTAAAAACTTCGATAAAAAATTTTAATAAAGTATATGAGGAGAAAATATGGGAACTATTGAGATTGAGGCCAATGATCATGTCGCGGTCTTAAGATTTAATAACGGTGTATCTAACACAGTTAGCTCTGATTTTGTCAATGATTTATCTGATGCTTTAAAAAGAACAAAGAATGAATTCAAAGGACAGGTTATAACTGGCGGGGAAAAATTTTTCAGTATTGGGTTAAACTTACCGGAACTTCTTACGTTTGACAGATTTGATATGACTGATTTCTGGTACCGGTTTAATCAGGCTATTTATGATATTTACACACATCCTTTGCCAACAGCTGCTGCTATTGCCGGCCACGCTCCAGCTGCAGGAACCATCTTTGCGATTGCCTCAGATTATCGTTTCGCGGCGGAAGGAAGGAAATTAATAGGCCTCAATGAAGTAAAATTGGGGATTCCTGTTCCCTACATCGCTGTGCTGATGTTAAGCCAGATATTACGCAATCAGGCGGCGATGGCGATGCTTTATCAGGGAGAGTTTATTGAGCCGGCATATGCAAAAGAAATCGGATTGATTGATCAAATTGTGGAACAAGATAAGGTGGAAGACCGCGCTCTTGAGAAGATAAAAGAAATTGCGGCTATGCCGGCACCAGCACTTCACGCAGTAAAAGCCAACCGGGTAGAAGACATCCGAGTTAAGTTTGAGAGAAATCATAAAGAACAGCATGAGATTTTCCTTAATTGCTGGTTTAGTGATTCCACTCAAGAGCTGCTTGCGAAAGCTGCTGAGAATTTTAAACCAAATAGATAGGACGTCCGTATACTTTATTATCATGGGAAAAAATAAACATAACGTAAATGACAGGACAAAAAAGGAAGTAGGCCCTTATACATTTGATGAATATATGAAAGCTGTGAAATCTTTTCACGGACATACGGCACCTGGTCTTATTGTCGGAGGATTTATGGTAGACTTGGCGCTTAAAAACCTTCCGGAAGGTGAATTTTTTGATGCTGTTTGTGAAACCCGAGCGTGTTTGCCTGACGCACTGCAAATGCTTACACCCTGCACCATTGGAAATGGCTGGCTGAAAATATTTGACTTTGGAAGATACGCGCTAGCGCTCTATGAGAAATACTCCGGACAGGGAATTCGGGTGTTTCTTGATACCGATAAGGTGAAAGAATGGTCTGAAATAAGTGGATGGTTTTTTAAGCTTAAGCCCAAAAAAGAACAAGACTTTGATCGCCTGATCCAAGAGATAAGAGAAGCGGGTTCAACGATTTGCAGCATGCAGAAAGTTCAAATAAAAACAATGGTTACGAAAATCAAACATCGGACAGGTTTTACGGTTTGTCCTATTTGCGATGAAGCATATCCTGTAGATGATGGCGGCGCATGCCGTGCGTGCATGGGGGAGTCCCCATATATTGGGTCATTGAAAAAGGCTGATTCGGTATTTCCGGATAGCCCTAAGCTAAACGCGATACCTATAGAGCAGGCTGTTGGAAAAAAAGTTCTCCATGACATGACCCGAATTATACCGAACAAGGAAAAAGGGCCTGCTTTTAAAAGAGATCAACTTGTTTTAGCTGAAGATATTTGCAGGCTTCAGCAAATGGGAAGACAAACGGTATATACGGCTGAAAACAAACCGGATGATGAAAACTGGATACACGAAGATGACGCCGCCCTTTCGTTTGCCAAGAAAATGGCAGGAGACGGTGTTATGCATACAGAACATCCCAGAGAAGGGAAGGCGGATCTAATTGCAGATCGAGACGGGCTTTTCGTGACAGATGAAAAACGCCTTCAATTGTTTAATATGATACCGGGTGTTATGTGCGCCAGCCGACATGGATACTCAGTTGTATTGAAAGACTTAAAGCTGGCAGGCACACGTGCGATTCCCCTTTTTCTTGCGCGAACTGAATTTGAAAAAGCCATGCGTATTCTTAGAGACGGCCCCTTATTTCGTACGTTATCTCTTCGTAAAGCGAACGTGGGTATTCTGGTTACAGGAACAGAAGTTTTCAGAGGTCTCGTAGAAGACAAGTTTATACCCGTTATTGCCAACAAAGTAAAAAAATTGGGAAGCCGAGTTGTGTCGGATGTAATCGTTCCAGATGATCGTAAAGAAATCAGTAAAATGATCCGTCAGTTACTTGAAAAGGGCGCGGATCTTATTGTAACAACTGCTGGTCTTTCGGTAGATCCTGATGATGTAACACGTCAGGGACTTTCGGACGCCGGTGTTACAGAGATGCTTTACGGTGCGCCTAGGCCTGCGCTCTTTATTATAAAAGCACCAGTTTTGATCTTCTTTTTCCCCGCATACTTGCGGGGGTGGATATTACGCGTGAGGATTTATCGCGGATGGGGCATGGGGCGTTTTGCTTAGACTGTAAAACCTGTACATTCCCCAAGTGCCCATTTGGGAAATTATAATAGAAAAGCCATTACAATTTTGTTCCCTGAATCAATGATAAGCAGCTGTACGAGATCTTTTCAAAATCAGGATTTTTCATAAGTCTCAATACTATTTCTTTTCAAGTACATGTTTATTATAAATAAAATACCATTCAATGACTGTATTTTCGAGTTTGAAATAATGAAAGACATAAAATATCGTTAAGATCAACAGGATAATAAACAGGACAAGAAATAGGATGT
>JAFDFT010000506.1 GCA_019309685.1 Deltaproteobacteria bacterium | reverse complement strand
GCGGAGCCGGAATGATACAGTCCGATACTGGAATGATGAATGGTACGAATCAATCCTTTTCCTCTACTATATTGAACAGATTGTAAGGGAGGCAAATCATGGGAGAAAAAACACATCTTTATGTACTATGGACAAATGACAACCCTATTACGGCAGAAAAAATGGTTTTTATGTATATCATAAATTCGTTGATTCATGGGTGGTGGGAAAAAGTAACGCTTATTATTTGGGGTGCAACCGCGAAACTGGTGAGTGAAGATGCAAAGATACAGGAAAAGATCAAAGAGGCATTTGATGCAGGTGTTCATCTAACCGCATGCAAGGCATGCGCGGATCAATTGGGCGTAACCGAAACGTTGGAAAAGCTTAATGTTGAAGTTAAGTATTGGGGGATTCCGCTTACGGAAATACTAACCAGTGGGGAAAAACTTTTAACAATATGAAATAGCCCCCTTATATCCGGACACATTAAACAGGAGTGATTTGAATGGAAAATACTAAAAAGGAACTACAGGAATTCCGCGCTGAGGTTTCTGCGTGGATGAAAGAGAACAAACCAAAAGATCCCGGTTTTTTGTTACCTCAGACCTTTATGGAAGTCGGATCTGAAGAGCAGCTGGATTTCCTGCGCGATTGGCAGCGCAAGGTCTACGATGCGGGGTATCTGGGAATGTCCTGGCCCGAGGAATACGGCGGTCGCGGATTGCCCTCCGTATACCAAAATATAGCTGATGAGGAAATGTCCCATCATAGGGTACCGATTATGATTAACATCATCGGCATGGGCTGGGCGGGTCCATTGATACTCAAAGACGGGACCGAAGAGGAAAAACAAAAGTACCTTAAACGTATCCTGACTGGTGAAGATATCTGGTGCCAGGGCTTTTCTGAGCCTGATCACGGCTCGGATCTGGGTAATGCTCAAACCAGTGCCGTTCGCGATGGTGATGAGTACATTATCAACGGTTCTAAAATCTGGACGACCTTTGGCAACTACTCGAAATACATGATTCTGCTTGCCCGTACCAACCCGGAGGCGGAACGCAAATATGCCGGGCTTTCATTCTTTCTGGCCCCCATGGACGTTCCTGGCGTTACGGCCACCCCTATCCAGAAGATTACGGGTGAATATGGTTTTACCGAAACGTTTTTTGATAACGCGCGCATTCCCGCCAGTTGTCTCATGGGAGAAGAAGGGCAGGGCTGGACAATTGCCATGCAGACCTTGCAATTTGAACGCTCCGCAGAAGGAGGACAGGCGACACATTATTTTTTCGAACGTGTAACCATGGGAGATCTGATTAAAAGTGCCAAAACAGTTATGCGCGATGGGCAGCCATTGTTAAAAGATCCGGTTGTTCGGGATAATCTGGTAAAATTTATGATTGAAGAAAAAGCGTTAAGGCTTTCGGCTTCACGCGCTGAAATTCCTGCTCTGTGTTCGGACTATCCACTGTCTATACCTTTATCCAACAAACTGCGAGGAACTGAGTATTCCCGACGTATGCGGCAGTATGCGGTTAGTATGCAGGGTGCTAAAGGCGGTCTCTATGTGGGTGATACGGATGCTATCGGAGGCGGTTTCTGGCAGCGTTCATACTTCAACAGCTTTTCCGCCACCATTGGCGGGGGGACCAGTCAGATTCAGGCTAACATTGTCGGTGAGCATGTGCTCAGATTGCCGAAAAGTTAAGGAGATTGTTATGTTAAGAGAAATGAATACTGCAATGAGTTTTAATGATGAGCAGGCCATGATTATGAAATCTGCCCGGGAGTTCTGCCGGAAAAAATCTCCGATTTCATCCGTTAGGGAGATGCTGGAAACCGATAATGGATTTGAATCAGCTTCATGGGACGAAATGGTTGAGCTTGGCTGGACCGGGGCAACAATCCCAGAAGCATTTGGGGGTATTGGGCTTGAAATAGGATCGGTTATAGCTATTGCTGAGAGTATGGGCCGATACATGCTTTCCACCCCGTTCTTTTCAGTTACACTAGCGGCTCAGGCCATTTTAAGGGCAGGAACGGAAGCTCAAAAAAAGACCTGGCTGCCAAAAATTGCCGATGGTGTTATCGGTACACTCGCCCTTTTGGACAGCGAAGACTGGGGTAGCGATATCATAGCGGTTACCGCTAATGAAGAGAATGACAAACTGACCCTGAGCGGCACCAAGTGGTTGGTTGCCGATGCCGGAGCCGCTGAATTTTTTATTGTATCCGTAAATTACAATAATTCACCTGCTATGGTCATTGTCAATCGCGAACAGTTGAAAGCGGATGCCATGAAACGGCATCTATTAATTGACGAGACCAAACGCGCTTTCAAAGTGGATTTTTCCGGTGTTGATGTGGAAATGTCCGAACTGCTTGACCCGGCGGCTTCCGCCAAAACCTTGCGCGATTTGAAACTGATAGGGGCTTTGCTGACAGCCGCGGAAGCGACCGGCAGTGCCGCAGCTGCTTTGGATTTAACCATTGAATACCTGAAAAACCGCAAACAGTTCGGCAGACTCATCGGTTCCTACCAGGCGCTCAAACATCCCACAGTAGAAATTCTCAATCAAATGGAGCATGCGCGCAGCCACCTTTATCATGCTGCAACCATCATAGGTGATGAACCCTTGGACGAGGATATGGAAATTGCCTGCCGCATGGCCAAAGAACAAGCCACTGAAGCGCT
>JAFDFT010000505.1 GCA_019309685.1 Deltaproteobacteria bacterium | reverse complement strand
CATTTATATTTTCATTTTATTTACCCTACGGGAAAGTCGATAATGCCCCATCTTCTGCGTTATCAAGGGATCGCAGTAGATTATTACGGCTTCACCCTTGATGCTTTGTCGGAGTGAAGCGTAGATCCCGTCGCCGGGGAAGCTGGAGCATCCTCAACTTTTGCTCAATTGAGGTAGTAGCTAAAAAGGCTAAATGAATTAAGATAGGGTGTAATTTATTCTGTACATTTACTAAATTATTAATCATATGAGACGCGTAAGGAGAAATGGTTGTGAGTAAGGGTTATATTCGAAGCAATTTGGAGATGCTTTCTCAGATACATGGTGAAAAGTGCTGGCCGCTGGTGGAGACGGTTAGCCCTTGTGAAGATGCCTGTCCGCTACATATGGATATTCCGAGTTATATTGTTGCACTTTCTCAAGGTAAAATCGATGAGGCCTACGATGTGATCCGGGATACGAATCCCTTGCCGTATATCTGCGGCACTGTCTGTCATCAGCCTTGCGAAGATGTCTGTTCAAGAGCAATGATTGACAGACCTGTGGCGATTAAATGGCTTAAGCGGTTTGTCAGTGAGTATCAGTTGAAAAACGGCCGGAAGAAGGTTAGGCCCGTTAAGCGGAGCAAAAAAGAGAAAGTGGCGATTATCGGTTCTGGCCCGGCAGGCCTGACTGCGGCGTATGATCTGATCAAACAGGGCTACGGCGTAACTATTTATGAAGCGCTGCCGGTTGCCGGTGGAATGCTTGCCGCGGGGATACCTGATTTTATTCTATCAAAAGAGACAGTTAAGGCAGAAGTTGATTATATCAAGGCGCTTGGGGTTGATATTAAAACAGATATGCGGATTGGCCGGGATATGACCATGGATGAGCTTTGGAATCAGGGATACAATGCGATTTTAGTATCCACGGGTGCCTGGAAAGGTGCCGAATTGCCTATTCCGGGGACTGAACTCAAGGGTGTATTCAATGCGCTGCAGTTTTTGCGGGATATTAAGCTGGAAGAGAGAAAAAAGGTCAAGGGGACGGTTTGCATCATTGGCGGCGGAAATGTTGCGCTGGATGCGGCAAGAACGGCACTCCGTCTGGGTGCCAAAAAGGTGGTACTGACCTGCCTGGAATCCAGGGACGATATGCCGTCTTTTGACTGGGAAATTGAACTGGCGGAAAAAGAAGGCGTAGAGATTTCACCTTCGCTGGCGCCGCAAGCCTTTACAGGACGTGCAGGCGGGAAGATCCGGCAGGTGAAGTTCAAAAAAGTTGCCAGGACTTCCAGAAACGATGATGGCAAGATCGAATGGGAACTGGAAGATGGTCCTGATACAGAGATAATGATGGATGCGGATATGGTCATCGTCGCAATTGGTCAGACTGCTGACACATCATTTGTTAATGGCGCAGAGCTGAATTCCAACGGGACTTTTGCAATTGATACTGAAACAATGCAGACAAACATCAAGGGTCTGTTTTCCGCAGGTGACGCAGTTGAGGTTCCGGGAACCGTCTCAGATGCAATGGCTGCCGGAAGAAAGGCCGCAAGATCCATTGGTGATTATCTGCAGGGTAAAGGTACTAAAAGCAGTAAAAAGAAAGAGGAAGTGAAAGTTTTTGAATTTGATGAAGAAATCGTTCCTTCATTTCTAGCCAGGAAAGATCGATGGGAGATGCCGTCCTTACCGCCAAAGGATGCGATACGATCGTTTGAAGAGGCGGATCTCGGATATATGCAATGGCAGGCAATAGAGGAGGCAAAGCGCTGTTTGAACTGCCGCATGTGTGGAAATTGTCTTTTCGGGAACAGTCAGATCTGTTTTGAAAGCAGTGTTCGTTTACTTGCTTATTAGCATTCAGGTAAAAGGTCATACAACTGGTTGTCGTCGATAACCAATTGTTATAAAAAAGCTTTATAGCTTTATGAAAATACAGGAGGAATAAATATGAATTGGATTGATAAAGCCTATGGTGATCCAAACTACGGAAATGGGAGGTGGTATCTGAACCCGAAGAATCACTCCCGGAATATGTACAAAATTAAAAAGCCGGAACAGAAAGCGGCCGCTTACGGTTCAGATCCTGAGGCACAGTCTGGCGTAAAAATTTCTGAGATAATGCAGACCCGTTTTGAAGATCAGGAAAAATTTGAACGTTTGGTAAAAGAGGCCGATGCTTTAAAAACAAAAGGTCCTTTTCAGATCGGGCAGGTGATTCCAATCCAGGAAGCATTTAAAGTGGCTGAGCTTTCTTATCCGGTGGGTTCGATGCACTGTATCTGCAGATACCATTCACGAGCGCATGAAGAAAGAAACGATCATGAATACTCATGTACAGGCCTTGGTGTTGGAATGTTGAAATGGGAACGATGGCCGGAGCGATACAAAGGCGGGGTGAATTTTATGACTCCGGATGAAACCAAAGAATGGCTGATGAAGTGGAACAAAAAGGGATTGGTCCATATCATTATGACCTTCGGCGGTTCCTATGTGGGCGGTATCTGCAACTGTGACTATCCAGACTGTGGAATGATACGAAACCGTATTGATTATGGTATAGCCACCGGTTGTATTAAAAGCCCCTGGGTGGCGAAAGTAAATTATGACCAGTGCACGGGCTGCGGCATTTGTGTTCAGCGATGCCAGTTTGGAGCGATAAAATTCGAGGTAACCATTGAAAAGACAAATATCG
>JAFDFT010000504.1 GCA_019309685.1 Deltaproteobacteria bacterium | reverse complement strand
TCGATTGTGAAACGCGAAATATCGAATATAGAAGGGAATGTATAACACTATTAGAAAAATGAAAAAGAAAACTTCGTGATTCGGTGTTCGATTATTTTAATATACTAAAGATATTTTATGATTTATGGCTGTGCTCACAAATCAATAATCTTATACGATTCAAAATAGCATATTAGATAAGGCAATGACAACTTTTTGGGGCTTTTGGAATGATACGAAGATCGTCAATATCGGAATGTGAGGATTATGGGGCTGATACAATCGGTTATTCATTCTCATTTTTCGATTCCTGCCATATCATGCCTGTTCGACAGGTATTTGACCCGGTATTCATCCATAAATGGTGATTGGTTAAGGAAAAGGAAATATTTCATGATTCAATAATCTCCAAGGTTATTCGTTTTTTTTCCTTGCCAGAAGCATTGCTTAATATAGTTCGTATGGCTTGAACATTCCGGCCCTTTTTCCCGATAACCTTTCCAATATCCTCTTTAGCCACTTTAAGTTCTAATATCGAAATATGTTGACCCTTTACTTCCGAAATCTCTACCTGTTCCGGATGATCAACCAATGCCTGTACTATGCGCATGATCAGATCTTTCAAAGCTATATCTCCTTTGTCGGCAGTTGGGTATTAAGACTAAAAATTTATTGCAGGGTTCGCAATATTATCTTTTTTGTTGAGGGGTTCTTTTTTGAGCACTTTTATTGAAGATGCTCTGAATTTTTAAATCTTAGAAATTGTAGGTATCTTGCTTTAATCGGCACAGCCAACTCGATTGGATTTATAGCATATATGATAAGGCAATGGCAACTTTTTGGGGAAAGATCATTATTCACTCATATTTTGAGCAGACTCAAAAAACAGAATGATAACACCAAGTATTTGAGTGGGCACTACTTATTTTTCACAAGCATCGTGGAAGGGTCCAGGATCAATTCAGGATCGCATTTCAGTTTGCCTGTACTTTTCAACACTTTTAAGTGAACTTCTTTATCCACAGGCTGTAGCTGAATGATAACATTGAATAAATCTGACATGTCTTTAAGCTGAATGGGTAAATCTCCTGTGCCTGTGCTTTCGTGGCGATGGGTTTGAACAGTAAACCATATGGCCATTTCTTTATTACTGGCGAGTGTTTTTAGCTCGGAAATCATGCTTTGAATTGGTTTGTCAAAGGAAAGACCATCGATGATGACCAGTTGTGGCAGGAAAATATCCTGTTCTGATAAATCGTTAATCCTTTCCTCAAATTGAGGTATGTTAAATCCTGACGCCTTAAATGTCATGATAAATCGATGGGGAAGGATTGATTCCCAAAGTCTATTCACATGTTTGACTCCGTATTGATCAGCAATATTTCTAAAAACTTCATCGTACCATACGCTTACCTTGGCTACAGGATCATTTAAGCTGATATGAAGAACATTTTTTCCTTTTAGCTGGTTATACAGGGCGAGTTGGACCAAGAGTGAGGTCTTTCCTACGCCCGCCCGGGCAAGTACGGCACCAAAACCGCTTTTTGGAAGAATATCTTCACCATTATCGCCAATACTCATTAAAGGATTTTTCAATATTAAATCTTTTTTAAGCATTCTGAAATTCCTTTCTTTGATATGGATGACCTTTTGGCCGGATAAAGGTTTTTTGACAGGGCCAACTGTTTTGGGACAGAGACATTTATCCGAATGAATTTTTGATTGTGCGATGTCATCTTCAGCTTTAGCATAGGATATAATTTTTTTCATAAAAACAAATATAGGATATTACCCGTTTATGCGACATTTTGTTTGTCTTCTGCCTGGTTTTTCATCAGTTCATCGGACAATGCCTTGGGCACTTGTTTATAGGTTGAAAACTCCATGGTAAATTGCGCTTTGCCCTGTGTCAAGGATCTTAGAATCGTTGAATACCCGAACATTTCTGCAAGCGGGACCTGGGCTTCGACCGCGCATAGAGGGCCTTCATCCTGAGAACCAACGATAACGGCACGACGTTGGTTTAAGGACTTTAGAACAGCACCTTGAAACTCCGTCGGGGTTTCAACAACAACTTTCATTATGGGTTCATGGATAACAGGAGCTGCCTTTCGGTATCCTTCAAGAAAAGCACCTCTGGCGCAAGCCTTGAATGCCATATCAGATGAATCAACAGAGTGAGAATCTCCATCTGTGATTACAACACGGACGCCGGTGACCGGCAATTTCATTAAAGGACCTTTCTCCAGGCAATTGATGAATCCTTTTTCACACGCGGGAATAAATTGAGTCGGGATCGAACCGCCGGTGATTTTGTTTTCAAATAAAAATTCCTGCTCAGATTCAGGTTCAATATATCCCTGAATGCGGCCAAATTGCCCCGCGCCCCCTGTTTGTTTTTTATGCGTGTAATTAAATTCAGCCATTTGAGTAATCGTTTCCCTATAGGCAACGCGAGGATTGCTAGTCGTTACATTCGCATGATATTCACGACGCATCCTCTCCACATAGACTTCAAGATGAAGCTCTCCCATCCCTGCGATGATTGTGTCTTTGGTCTCCTTGCTTACATATGTTTTAAATGTGGGATCTTCTTTGGAAAAACGGTTTAATGCTTTAGACATATTGATCTGTGACTTATTATCTTCTGGGAAAATCGCCAGAGAAATAACAGGTTCAGGCACATGCATAGGTGTCATAGTCATGC
>JAFDFT010000503.1 GCA_019309685.1 Deltaproteobacteria bacterium | reverse complement strand
AAAAAAGGAGTCTCATATGTCTACGTCAAGTATGCACAAAATGCGTATGATCAACGGGATTTTGACAGCGCTGAGATTCATCTTAAAGAAGCATCTCGATTTTACAAAGATAATCCCAAAACATATATTTTATACGGTAAAATTGCCTATGATAAGGATAACTATGATGAAGCAAAACAAGAATGGCTAAAAGCACTTGATATTGACCCTAATCTTGATGAAGTTAAAATTTTGCTGCAGAAATTTTCACAGGAACATCGTGTTGAAGAAAACTTTGAAGAACAAAAAGCTGGAAATTTTTCAGTGAAGTTTGAAGGAACTGAAAAAACCGACAAAGCGGAACTAGCTATACGGATTTTAAATGAAGCATATCTGGAAGTAGGAAGTGAGCTGGGCGAATATCCAAAACATGATATACAGGTTATTATTTATCCAAGAAATGATATCCAGGAGCTCGACTATTATCCGGATATGGCGGCTGGCTTATATGACGGGAAAATACGTTTTACTGAAGATCTTTTTAGTGATAATAATTATTTAAAAGCGGTATTATATCATGAGTACACTCACGTAATCGTTCATATTATGGGGGGAAGAAATGTGCCGATTTGGATAAATGAAGGTCTTGCGGAATACAGTGCCAGAAAATTTAAACCCGCAAATCATATTTCAAGAAGAAAGAGCCTTTTAAAAACTGCTGCCAAAAAGAATGTTATCATTCCGTTTAATCAGTTATCCATTACCAGTTTAGCTGGATTGAAACGATTATCATATCCATTAATTGCGCTGTTATACGCGCAGTCAGAATCATTTGTTGCCTATATTATTGAAAAATTCACTATAAATGATATGCGAACCATTCTTGAATACATAGGTAATGGAGGTAATCCTCAAAATGCTGTGATTGATACATTTAACTATAGTTTAGAAGAACTGGAAAAAGAATGGAAAGATTCACTCCTTAAATAAAGAAAACCTGAGAATATGTTTTAAAAAAGCAAGAAGTTATAAAAGACATTCACATCATAGATCACATGATGGATGTATTTGCAGATAAATAAAAAAAAGATTAATTTCGAAATCTTTAAGAGGTAATATCAGTCGGATTTGAAAATCGTTTTAATTCCCTTGCCCACACGCTTTGTGTCCTTTTTCGCTCCTTTAACTGTTTCTCCGCACCCAACGAGAAAAGAAATAAAAACAATAAGCATAATGCCTGAAATAACTTTTTTCATCTTCCCTCCAAAATTCAACAATTAATCAAAATTTTATTCTAAATAACATATCCAGTACTTTCTCACAAGATTGAAAATTATGATACTAGAAAAATAACGATCTTAAATGGTATTGCGATATGGAAAATAAAATCGTTTATAATTTTAGTTCAACATAGAAACCCTTGCCCTCCGGGCAAGGTCAGAGTTCAGTGGCTTTGCCATCTGAACGATTTTTACAGATGGTAAAACTGTTTAATAATTTTATTCTGTCATTGCGAGACCGCCCAAGGCGGACGAAGCAATCTCTATCCTATACAGCACTTATTTTGAGATTGCGTCGTCGCGGCGTCTATCCTGAGCATAGCCGAAGGGCTCCTCGCAAAGACACGTAAATAAATGTAGCCTGTATGAATAGCGATTCTTTAATGTTGTACGTTTTGGTATCATACGATTGTCAGAAAATCGTTTGTCCTTTATCCCCCTTTAGGGGTTATCTAAAGCCTGGCTCTTTGGAACAGGATTCTTTACAATTCGGTTATCCGCAAAAGACAAGTGAATGTATTTCTATGGATTCCTCCGATAATTTAGGTTTTTAGATAACCAGAAAGAAAAATATACATGACGACACCCGTATACACTGCCGTCATCATCCGGCTTGACCGGGTGATCCAAGGTTACAGATAAAATCATTAAGTTTATACATAAACAAAAAAAAGGATGCATAGGAAACGTTGGTATATGGATACCCCGGGTAAACCGGGGTATGACAAAGGATGTCCACTTGTCTTTTCCGGATAACCGGATTTTATAATATTGAAAAATAAAAAATCAAATGAACCATAATATACCCTTGAAATCTATGTATCATAACACATATAATATTGAAATTAGTTAGTTATGCTTACCTGACTAAACATTCTTTATAACAGCTAAAAACATCTTGTATTATAAAATTTAGTAAGATATGCTCACCTTCAATTTCAGATTAGTATTCTTACTACATGTGGGTAGGTCAAAAATTTCAATTCTTATTCCCAATTCTTTAGGAGGAAAATATGAGTTTAAATCAAAAAACAGTACTCACTGTCGCAGTAACAGGTGTTCTCACAGACCCAAAAAAGTTTAACGTTCCAGTGACACCAGAAGAAATGGCTGATGCTACATTGCAGGCATACAACCAGGGCGCAACGGTCGTTCATGCACATTTCAGAGACCAGGGGGAGGGGTTAGGCGCTTTCCCAACATGGGATGTGAAGATAGTTGGTGACATTGTTTCAGCGATAAAAGAAAAGGTGCCTGAAATAATCATCTTTATGAGTACCGGTGTCATGGGAGATGATATATCCGGGCCATTGGCATGTCTTGAAGCACACAAACCGGAATTGGCGGCATGTAACGCTGGGTCACTCAATTATCTTAAAATCAGAAAAGACGGAAACTGGGCATGGCCTCCTCAATTGTTTGACAATCCAGTT
>JAFDFT010000502.1 GCA_019309685.1 Deltaproteobacteria bacterium | reverse complement strand
CCCGGCGACGGGATCTACGCTTCGCTCCGACAAAGCATCAAGGGTGAAGCCGTAATAATCTACTGCGAATCCTTGATAACGCAGAAGATGGGGTATCATCGGCTTTCCCTTAGGGTAAATAAAATGAAAATAAAGAATGATATTTATACCTCATCTATAGAAGATATACAAAAATATGAATAAACTGAGCTATACCCTTAATCCCTATGTGATTAGTAAAAGTTTTTCATTTTATTTACGCTCATTTGAGGTTCTAGTCCATATCGCCCATATAAAGTGATTTACACTGAGTCATTCAAAACCTTGAGTGAAGCACGGCAGAAAGAAAGATTTTATAAGTCAACAACCGGTCGACGAAAGCTAAAAGAAATGTTTTTCAGGACTTGAGTTGTTTGCCTATTTTTTTGAAATAAATTGTTTGTGTTTAAAGTTTGAGTAAAAAATAATATCTTGAAAATTAAATTTTAATCTAAAAATTATTCATTTGGATTTTCCTTTATGTCTTACCTTGTTTTTGCCCGCAAGTATCGCCCCCAGACGTTTGACGAAGTTGTCAAGCAGGAGCATGTAATTCAAACCTTGACCAATGCCATTTTGTCCGGCCGAATGGCGCACGCGATACTGTTTTCCGGCCCGAGGGGGACAGGTAAAACAACTGTTGCCCGTATTCTGGCAAAGGCGATGAATTGCAAAGAGGGGCCGGCACCCGTTCCGTGTAATCAGTGCCAGTCCTGCAAGGAAATTACTTCCGGACATGCGGTGGATGTTTTTGAAATTGACGGCGCTTCCAACAACGGCGTAGAGCATATCAGGGATTTGCGTGAAAATGTGAAGTACATGCCGGCTCATAGCCGGCATAAAATATATATCATTGATGAAGTTCACATGCTGTCTGTCTCAGCTTTTAATGCACTCTTAAAAACCCTTGAGGAACCTCCTGATCATATACTGTTTTTTTTCGCGACAACGGAACCGCGCAAAATCCCGGTAACCATTTTGTCAAGGTGTCAACGGCACGATCTGAGGCGGATTGATATTGAATCCATATCAAAGCATTTGATGATGATTTGCCAGAAGGAGGGTGTAAAGATCAGCAAAGAGAGTATCAGTGTGATCGCGCATGAAGCGGGTGGGAGCATGAGAGATGCTTTAAGCCTTCTTGATCAGGTGATTGCCTATTCAAAAGGAGAAGTTTCTCATGACAGCATCCTCGATATCTTAGGGGTGGTGGATCGGAAAAATATTTTTGCTGTCTCAGAAGCAGTTTTAAAAGGTGATTTGCCGAGGATTTTAGATATTTTAGATGACATCTATGATCGCGGTCAAAATATGCCGGGTTTTTATACGGATCTGATTGAACATTTCAGAAACCTTATTGTTTTAAATATCTCAAATAAAAGCGAAAAATTAGTCGATCTTCCTGCGCATGAAATTGCAATGCTGCAGGATCAGGCAAAAGACGCATCACCAATTTTTTTAAACCAGGTGTTTGATCTTCTTTTCAAAGAAGAGCCAGTGATTCGATTTTCACCAAATCCGAAGATGGCCATTGAAATAATTTTTGTCCGGATATTTCAAATAAAGCCGGTTCTTCCCATTGATGTGCTTATCGAGAAGATCGATACCCTCAGGCAGAATGTCTCTCAAGATCCAGGTGGTAAGATTGTTGAATCTCAGGCAGGGTATGGTGGTAAGGGGAATGAACCTGTTTCTGAAAACGGGAAGAATGCTGTGAAAGCCTTTGATGGAGATAAGGAGATTGCAACTGGATCGACAAAGACCGCTGATGAAACCCTTGAGCAGTCATGGGGAAAGATCTTGGGCGTCATTTCCGAAAAACACCCGTCTCTGGCTGCCAGTCTTGCAGAGTGCAGCCTTAAAAAACTGTCGGATAATATGATGGAGATAGAAATTAACGGCAGCGGTTATACGATTGACATGGTCAAACGGGACAAAAGTGAGTCCACTTTAAAAAAGATATGCAGTGAGTATTTTGGCAGGGAAATACAGATAAAGTTTAAAGCCGGAACCATTCAGGATAAGGGAAATCAAAAAAAAAAAAGTAAGGACAACCAGTTAAAACAAGAGGCATATAATCATCCCCTGGTTGCTGATGCCATTGAAATTTTTGATGGTAAAATTGTGGATGTAAAGATTTTATAGGAGGGTTTTCATGAAAGGTATGGGAAATATGATGAAGCAGGCGCAGCAGCTTCAATCAAAAATGGTAAAACTGCAGGAAGAAATGGCGGAAAAAACAATTGAAGCAACTTCTGGCGGCGGAATGGTTAAAGTCGTGGCAAATGGAAGCCAGAGAATCGTATCCATTCAGATCGAAAAAGAGGTCATTGATCCTGAAGATTCGGATATGCTTCAGGACCTGGTTGTTGCCGCTGTTAATGACGCGCTGTCAAAGTCTCAGGAGATGGTTTCCAGCGAGATGAGTAAACTGACGGGGGGGTTAAATATTCCGGGGTTAACATAGTTTAGCATACATCGCTTTGAGGTTTTATTTGTGGTTTATAAAATTGAATAATTCAATGATTCCAAAATGTTTTAAGTGTTAGGTTTTACGTTTTAAGTATGAATGCAATAATTGTAAAACAGACACTTGAACCCCTGAATCCTGGAACCCTCGAACCCTTTTCTCCAACTAAGTTAAGGAAAATAAGGATAATTCACCATTGGAGAAGT
>JAFDFT010000091.1 GCA_019309685.1 Deltaproteobacteria bacterium | reverse complement strand
AAAGCTTTGATCTTGCTTCAGTTGCTGTTAAAATTGGCATAATCGACCTCCAAATCTTGAGTTAATATCTTCCAACAATGTACGCTATTGCGTACGTTATGTCAAGTGCTATTTTCGGAGGCAGAACGCTTGAACTCACTGGTTTTTACGCAGCGGAGGGAGTAATAATCCAGTGCAGTGATGTTATGTGATTCTTTCATTTCCTATTTTACACATTGTTATACTCAGATGTTTATTTTCTTATCAAAATGGATTGCATGAAAAACGGAAAAATTGTTCTGATTTTAAAATTCTTAATTCCAATTCTATTCAACATAGTTTTGATTTCATCCGGTCTATATGCAGCCCGAATTGAATTGAAAAAACCACTTTGAGATTTTATATAATAAAGCCATATAACTCTTTTTAAATCATGTATATAAAGCAATCCATTATCGTTCAGCATCGAGTATAAGTTTTTTATTGCCAATTCTGCATTATCCCAATGATGTAGTGTAAAAGTTGAATAGATCAAATCAAACTTCCCTAAATCTTTTAACGAATTTATATCACAAGCATCTCCAACCTTATATTTAATTCTCGTCTTTAAATTTTCATCTAAATCCAGTTGTGCAAGATTAATCATTTCGGGTGATATGTCATTAGCGATAATTTTTGCATGTGGATGTTGTGTGGCAACAACCTGTGTAATAATTCCTGGTCCAGATCCAATTTCTAAATATTTGCCCTTAATGTCCATCTTTTTTATAGAAGACAAAAAATTGTTAAATTTTGCTTTTGAAGCATTTTTCGCATCGTTTAGATAATTATTTGCATTTTCAATGTCATGAAAATAATCTTGATGACTTTCTACAATTCGTTTCATAATTATTCCCTGCTTTTCATTTGTGTATATTCATTATTCTCATACTGCCAGATTGGAGGGGATAAACACAATTGTTTATATTTTTCATATATTATCTCCGCTTAATTTCCCATACACATAACGGTCATTCTGATAGATAGCGAGGGAAGAAGGCCTTAGGGACTGCGGCGACTTCCACGCCTTGTTAGGCCCTTTAATACTCAGAAACTTCGACAAACACGCCATCAGGAGCAATAGCTTCAAAAGCCATTAATGTTTCGACGGCGGAGACAAACGAAGCAAATGAAAGGCTTGGATTAGAGCTGCGCAATTCCACACCACAATAAAACAGATAGCATGCTTTTCGAAATAACAGCAAAAGATCTTCTGTCAATGCATAATAAATTTCAAGAGCCTGATCTAGGAACTCAGGGATCATAAAATTTGCTACGTTGCGATCATCAAGGGCCTTGTCCTGATACCAATTGATATTCCCTATTTCAATTCGTTTACATGCTTTGTTAATAAATTTGTTAATTGGATTCTTTGCCTTTATGTGACCAAAAAAGAAAAATTGTGTCATAACTGATAGCAAATGTTGGATTTCAATAATTTGCTTTGTCAATTGATCGTTTCCATAGGGTGTACTAAAGCGGGTGTAATGTTTACCTTTTTGAAGGAATGATATTTCTATATTCAATGGATAGAAAAATCTGTCATTTTGTAGAGGTTTGCGTCCTGAGGGATAGATTTGGAACTTATTATTAAAATGGTATTGCCCGAGAACTGGTTTTGTTGTGAAGATCGTTACTCTTTCATGAATTATGGGCATCATCCTACCCTATTTTTACTCATAACATATTAATATGCGAACGTCATATAACAACATAAATTTTGTCTCTTTTTCAATATGAATTCCTTTAATGAAAATAAATTTGTAGAATTTTTCTACAAAACTAAATCTGTTCCTAAAAAGCAGGGAAAGTTTTATTTATTGTGGGTAAATAGATTTTTATCCTTCTATCAAAAAGATTTGAAAACAGTAAGTTATAAAGAAACGGAGCTAAATGTAGAAATATGGTAATATGAGTTTTAATCCCGCTTAAGCGGAATTAAAGTAATTGCTATTTTGACGCTTCATATCTTAAACGTTTTTAAATGATTTGAAAAATGTCATTCGCAATAAAGCATCTGCAACTTTTTTCATTAGAAGACCCGGGCGAAATCAAATGCATTTGTAAACGGCGTCCACCAGGGCCTTGTTTCTTGGATTTTGCCAGCGCGGGATGATATCGTTCATTACATAGCCGAATCCGATCCTCGCATCCGGGTCGGCAAAACCAAGCGACCCCCCGGTACCGTAGTGCCCGAAGCTTTTCGGGTTTGGGCCTAAAGGTCTGTCCGGGCGGGTGAGTTGAAATCCCAAACCAAATGTCACCTCTGTTTCCAAAACAGGGCAGGGTCCTTTGGAGTGGACGCTTGCGGCTTCATTCAGAAGTTCTTTGCTCAGAAGCCTATGTTTTTTATATGTACCTCCATGAGAGAGCACATGATATATTTTAGCAATGCCTCGCGCTGTACCATGACCGTTTGTCGAAGGGATTACGGCCATCCGCCATTTTTTGGTATTCATTAATCCAAGACTTGAGAATCCGGGCGGGTTAAAATAACTGTTTATAATGATGCGCTGTTCGGTAGTCATACTTTCATCCAAATACTGATAATCCGGCGCTTCACCAGAAGGACGCCAAACAAGCTCTGCCACTCTGGGCAATTCGGCTTCTTTTAAACCAAAAATGACATCTACATTAAGGAGCTCTGCAATTTTCTTGCGGAAGTATAAGCCGAAATCCAACCCGCTTATCCTGCGAACAAGTTCACCGGCCAGAAATCCATACGTATTGGTGTGGTAGGTATGTCTTGAACCGGGCTCATACCATGGAGCTTCTTCAGCCAGGACCTTTGCCATTAGTGCCCAATCCAGCATAGCATTGTCTGGCAGGCGTTCGCGAATGGCTGGTATGCATGCTTGATGACAGAGAAGTTGGCGTACGGTTATCAGGCTCTTGCCTGCGGCAGCGAATTCAGGCCACCATTTGCAAACCGGGGCATCAAGTTCCAATTGACCAGAGTCAACAAGCTGCAATGCACAGAGAGCGGCCAGTGGTTTGCCGGCGGAATAAAAGCCAACCAGTGTGTCTTTTTCCCAAATGCAGGTTTTATTTTTGTTCGTATAACCGCCCCACAGATCAACCACTTTTCTTCCATCAACATAGACACAACACGCGGCGCCTAATTCACCTCCATCTGTGAAGTTAGATTCGAAGACATTTTTGACTTGTTGAAAAGCGGAATCGCAATATCCGTTAATAGGATTTTTCACGTGTCACTAAATTTATAAACTGGAATTGTGTCTTAATTTGTTTGTCATTCTTTCTTTTTAAGATGAAGCCCTTCAATAAACTTTAATGCTTCATGCTCAAATTGCGGACTCACTTCAGCAGGTTTCCCCTGTTCGGTATATAAAATATCAATAAGCATGTTATCAAAATAAGGATGTACAATTGCGTATCCATATATTTTCGATATGGAATATTCCTTGGGATTCATTCGATACGGGTCATAGTCTTTAAGAACAGTGTAATACTGAACACTGTACTCTCCAAATCTACCATCTAAAATCCATTTATTTTCAATAATTTTGTGACGCCAGGGGTCGATATCGTTCTTTTTCATTTGTCGAATATAGTTCAAGAAGTGTTCAGGACTGCTAAAATTCGTATTTCTTTGAAATTCTAAAAATATCGCAGATACAGTATGGGAGGGAGAAATACCCTGTTTACTAAAATGTATAGCGTATCCATTGTCCTGTTCCTGCTTGATATAACGCCAGCCACTTCCAGAAGGAGGTAGAAGGGAACAGCTTTTTCTTTCAAAAGGTTTGTTCGGATCTTTGATTTCTTTTAAAGTTGATAAACAGCCGGAAAAAAAAATAAGAAATACAATAAGTGTCAGGCGATGAAAGGGCATTCAAACCTCCTTTAATGGCAAAGAAGCGGGTTGTAGAATCAATAAAAAGCATAGCTATGTGTCCATTGGCCATTCATTTTTTATGAAAGGCACTATCTGCTGATACAGTGCGAACGTCACTTTTCAAATGGCCGACCTTATTTTTATCAACATTTCTTAAATAATACAAATTTCATCTTCAAGTGTTGTTCCTCCAATCCGTAATAACCCTTTAATAAAAATTATTTTATCTGCGGGACTTTCGAGAAAATATTTTGATAACTATTAGTTTTTATATATAAAAAAGATCAAAATGCTGTGACAAACAGGTTGAGAAATAATAATCTTAAGCAAAAATATTAACTTTTTTTATGAGCAGTTTGACAAAAATAAGAGATAGTACAGAAAAGCCTAAGAATCAGCAAGGATCCAGGACACTATAACCATCTATTCTAACAAGATAAAATAACTTGCTAAAAAAGGTGTGTTTTGAAAACTAGCCATTGCTGATGCAGGATTGACAATTAGGTATGGAATCAATTATTAATTCATACGACCTTTGCTATTTGAAATCAGCATTAGACAAATTAATTAAAGGAAAAGATCCAATGGATCAAAAAGGAGGACTGAATGGGAAAACCTGTACTTCGCACTGAACTGTGCGACATGTTGGGCATCGAATACCCCATATTGAGCGCGGGCATGGGCCCGAGTCTGATAGGCGAGCGTACTGGCGCGCCGGTTGAGCTGGTCGTGGCGGTATCTGAAGCAGGCGGGCTTGGCGTTCTGGGTGCGAGTGGTTACACTGTAGAGCAAATGCGAGACGCAATACGGGAAATAAGGGCACAGACGGACAAACCTTTTGGTGTGGACCTGCTTTTGCCAAGGCAGATGGTGATGATGGATGATGCTGTAGTGGACGGGCCCAAACAACTCCCTCTCGTTGAAATCGTTAAAACACTGCCGAAAGCTCATTATGATTTTTACCTGAAGGTAAAAGAGGAGATGAATCTTCCGGATATTGATACACTTGTACCGTTGGATTCGACAACGGTGCGTCCTCATGAGTCTGTGAACGTGTGCATCGAAGAGAAGGTGCCCTTATTCTGTGCGGGACTTGGCAATCCGGGGTTTATGGTGGAAGAAGCCCACGCAAATGGCATGAAGGTGCTGGGTATTACCGGGAATTCGAAAAACGCGAAACGTATGGCTGACTCCAAAGTGGACCTTATAGTCGCCCAGGGTCATGAAGGAGGTGGTCATACCGGCAGAGTGGGTACATTGGCATTACTTCCACAGGCCATTGACGCGGCAGCGCCGGTTCCGGTGCTCGGTGCGGGCGGTATAGGGGATGGCCGCGGCGTTGCAGCAGCCCTTGCCATGGGGTGCGTTGGCGTTTGGGTGGGAACCCGCTTTTTGGCCACAGAGGAAGGCGGTGCATTGGATATCCACAAGAAAAAGATTATTGAGGCTACAGACGAAGATACGAGGCGAAGCTACCTGTATACCGGTAAAACCTCCAGGGCCAATTATAACCGTTTCCATGACCTCTGGGAAGATTCGGGCCTTGAACCACTGCCATTCCCCACACAGGTCATGTTTGCCTCAGCCATGGTAGAGAGTTTCAACAAGGCTGGCAAAACAGATTATATTGGTGCATTTGCGGGACAGGTTTCGGGGCTAATCAAAGAAATCAAGCCTGCCAAAGAGGTTTTGGAAGAGATGGTTGAAGAAACAGTGGATATTCTGAAAAACAAGATCCCGAAATATGTTGCCTAGTTCTGACCAGGCAAATAGTAACCGTATTGTTTGAAAAAGGCCTTAAAACAATATAAACTTTGTACTTTATATGGGTTGGGAAAAAAATATTTTTTGCACATTATAAAAAAGGATAAAATTTATGAAAAGAGCAGTAATTAGAGGAACCGGGCGGTATCTTCCGCCCCGAGTGGTAACAAATAATGATCTTACTCAACATATGGATACGTCTGACGAATGGATCCAGCAGCGGACAGGGATTGAAAAGCGGCACTGGATCGAGGAAGAAGGGGGAACTGGCGCTTCAGATCTGGGGCTGGAAGCGTCTAAAATCGCATTGGATAAAGCCGGATGGAAGCCGGAAGATATTGACCTGATCATCTTCGCGACTTTGAGCCCGGATGTTTTTTTTCCAGGCTCCGGTTGTTTCCTTCAGCATAAGCTGGGTCTGGATTCCACACCGGCCCTTGATATCCGTCAACAGTGTACCGGTTTTTTGCACGGCATGCAGGTGGCGGACGCTTATATCAGAAGTGATCTCGCCAACCGAATTCTTTTTGTGGGTAGTGAAGTTCACAGCACAGGTATTGACATCTCAACCCGGGGAAGGGATGTGGCCGTCATTTTTGGAGATGGTGCGGGCGCGGTATGTCTGGAAGGTATTGAAACCGATAAAGAAGTCGGTATCCTGGCCTCAGAGCTCCATGCCAAAGGAGAATTAGCAGAATCTTTATGGGTAGAGGTGCCTGCTTCCAGGGAAAATCCGAGAGTTTCCACTGAAATGGTTGAAGAAACCCGTCACTTTCCGAAAATGAATGGCAAAGTAATTTTTAAAGAGGCAGTACGAAAGCTGCCTGAAATAACAAACAGCGTGCTCGAAAAAGTAGGGCTGACCAAAGACGATATCGATCTGTACATCCCCCATCAGGCGAATATGCGTATTAATCAGTTTTTCCAGCAGTCAATGAAGCTGCCGGAAGAAAAGGTGTTTCATAATATTCAGCGTTACGGAAATACAACCGCGGGGTCGATTCCCATTGCCCTTGACGAAGCCTTGGAAATGAAAATCATTGGTGAGGGGAGCACTGTTGTATTTCTTGGACTTGGCGCTGGTGTGACATGGGGTGCGGTTGTTTACCGGTTTGAATAATTTAACAGCTTTTTGAAATAATCAGGATCATGAAAACAGCAGCGTGCTGAAAATATGGCAAGCTGCTGTTTGTATTTGATTCGGAAAGAGATTTGCGTTGTAGTAAATCGACCGCATTTATATGGAGGTTAAGTACAAGTTTTGCTTAGCTGGCCCGGCTGAATATCATACCGCCAAACCCGATATCTTAATAAGGAGGAAATCATGGCGAATCAAATCGAAACATCGGATAAAGAAAAAGTCAGCGGTCTCCGGTGGCAGATCCCCTTCGTGCTTCTGGTGTCCGTTCTGATATCCTATTTTGACAGGATGAATATTTCTTATGCTTTGCCCCAGATCGCAAAGGATTACGGCTGGACCGTCAAGGAAGTCGGGGCAAAAGGCGGATTTCTTATGAGCATGTTCTACGTGGGATACGGCCTTGCTAACATTTTTCTGAGCCCTGTTGGTGAAAGATTTGGACCCAGAAGAAGTCTAATCTTAATCGTGGTTCTGTTTTCGATTTTTACCGCGCTCCAATCACCTTTTGGGTTGATGTTTACCGCCCTTGTAACAGTCCGTGTTCTGCTCGGTGTAAGTGAAGGGATACATTTTCCAATGATGAATATGTTGACAAAAAAGTGGTTTCCTCTTCATGAGCGCTCGCGGGCGAATGGGATATGGCTTTTGGGCCTGTTCCTTTCCATGATCCTCGCACCTTTTATTGTGGTGCCGATTATCGAGCAATGGGGTTGGAGGGCGATGTTTGTAGTATTGGGGTTCTCCGGTGTGGTGATTACCATCCCGCTTTTGTATTATTTTATTCATAACACGCCTAAAGACCATCCAAAAATGACCGCAAAAGAGGCCGCTTATATAGAAGCTGGGCTCGAAAAGGATGAGCCAGAGGAGACATCTTTCTGGAAAGGGGCTAGGGTTTTTTTAAAGAAAAAGGAATACTGGGTTGCGATGCTTGGCGGCATCCTTAACAACATGGTTGCATTTGGGCTTTTGATGTGGCTGCCGACGTATTTTACAGAAGGAAGGGGCCTGGCGTTCACAAATCTGAATTATGCCACTGCTATTCCCTATGTGGTTTCGATTTTCGG
>JAFDFT010000501.1 GCA_019309685.1 Deltaproteobacteria bacterium | reverse complement strand
GGTCCCGTGGATTAGGAAAATCCGCCGGCTCCAACTTGACCACACGATTTCCTTTTACATGAGCAAGGATACCGCACGCATCTATGCCGCAGTGCGCGGGGCACGCTGTTCGAATCAGCTTAATTTCATCTTTTTCAGCCATCGAAATAATACCTCCATTTTTATCAGAGACCATTGTAAAACCACACTTTTTGCTCAATTTCTGTGTCAGATTCAAATTTTAATCCTCGAAATACTCAAGGTATTCCTGCGGTTAAAATTTTCGTCGTCCTTGAACTTGAACAAAAATCAAGATTTTTCAAAGGTCTCTAACATTTTTTTATTACATGGAATAATGAATGTTAATGTAGATATTTTTAGTGTTATATTATTTTGGCAAAAGATAGACCATAATCATTGATTTTTCAATTTAATTATTAAAGTTTGACAATTTAGATTCCATAAGATTTAACCCGCATATACATTACACAAACGATAAAAAATGGAGAAAAATATAATGAATGATCAACAAATTGATTTTACCGTAGACGAGAAGGAATTATATAAAGAAGAATCCATCACTGATCTTAAAGCCGGTTCTATTCGATTGCTCAAACCTATTAAATTAGATGGATCAGATGATTCCGGACGGGAAGTAATATTTATCGGGCATACACAGATCATGACACCTCAAGGGACGATACCGCTTCAGGCGAAACTGGCATCAAACACTTTGGAAACAGCGATTAATGAATTTCCTAATGCCATGCAGCAGGCTTTGGAAAAGATGGTGGAAGAAGTTAAAAGAATGCAACAGGAAGAAGCCAATCGACCCCAGCAGGATGATTCGAGGATTATTGTTCCTGGCGGCAGGTAGCGGATTCCTTCGTAATTTCACTTGCTTTAGAATAGTAGGTGAGCCTTAAGCAAAGTGCAATCCAACAAAAAGAAAAATTTTATATCGTCACCCTGAACCCACAACACTTCCATCCTGAACTTGATTCATTATTCAGAAGAGATGCGGAAACATGATAATAGATTAATTATGTGCACTTAAGGAGGGAAACAAAAATGAAAGCAATTTGGAAAGGTCAAGTATTGGCGGAAAGTGAAGAGACGGTTGTTGTAGAATCCAACCATTATTTTCCCTCTTCATCGATAAATAAGGAATATTTTATACAAAGCGATACCAAAACACATTGTCCCTGGAAAGGTGAAGCGAGCTATTATTCAATCGTTTTTGCTGGTGAAGAAAACAAAGATGCTGCTTGGTATTATCAATCGCCAAAAGAAGCGGCTAAAGAAATTACTGGTCGAGTAGCATTTGGGCGGGGAGTGGAAGTAACCGATTAATACAATTTACCTGATCTTTTCCTGCCGCTTTGCGTCGGCAAAAGGCAGGTGATCGCTTTAGTTATGTTGTAAATTTTCTGTCAAAAATGGCTGATTAGTCCGAATACCATCAGAATGATTCATATATAACTTTATAAAATGATAAAATAAAATATGCCTGATTCTAATAGTAAGAATAAAAAAGCATCAATTAAGATTTTAAAAGATGGGCCATATTTAGCAAAGGGAGTTAAGAATTTTAAAAACTCTAAAGATGTAACTATTCCATCAAAACCAGTAATGACACTTTGCAGATGTGGGAAGTCGTCCAATAAACCTTTTTGTGACGGAACGCATACAAATATTAATTTTAATGGAGACAAGGATAAGAATCATATTCCTCATAAAGTTGAAATTTATAAAGGTGAAAAGATCACTATATATGATAACAGAAGCGTTTGTAGTCATCGTGGATATTGTACAGATGAATTACCTTCCGTTTGGAGAAGTGAAAAAGAACCCTGGATAGATCCAGACGGTGCATCAGTGGAAGAAATAATCAAGATTTGTGAAAAATGTCCTTCAGGCGCACTTAGTTATAGTTTGCGAGATGGAGAGAGAATCCAAGATGTTAAGAGAAGAGATGAAGCAATTTCTATTGCTCCTCGTCGTTATAATGCCGATGGTCCTTATGATATCACTGGAGGAGTTAAAATGGAAGATCTTGATGGGGCAAGCCCTGAATCAAAAGAGCATTATACTTTATGTCGATGTGGCGCATCAAAAAATAAGCCATTTTGCAGTGGTGAACATTGGTATGTAAAATTCATAGATAATGACAATTGATGAAAAACAAGAGAATATACTCCAAACTTTTTAATTTGAAAATAATCATATAAACTTAAATTGCGACTATGACTTATAACTCCAATGCTAAGCCCCCGGCTACGCCGGGGAGAATGGCAAAAGCTATGCTGTAGTATTTGACATAAACACCCCTTCCATACGATAGCGACAGTGCTGAATCTGTGGCCTGATACGAAAGGAGTGTTTATGAAAAGAAGCTTAGCACATACAGTTTGGGAGTGTAAATATCATATTGTTTGGGTTCCTAAGAATCGACGAAAAATTATATACGGCAAATTGCGTAAAGATATCGGAGCCATATTAAGACGTTTGTGCTAGTATAAAAGAGTTGAGGTTATAGAAGGCAATGCTTGTGTCGATCATATTCACATGTGCCTTTCGATTCCGTCCAAGTATTCTGTATCGACGATTGTCGGCTATTTAAAGGGAAAAAGTACCATGATCATATTTGAAAGGTACAGCCGACTGAGGCGTAATTTTAAGGGCAATTCATTTTGAGCACGCAGCTATTATGTCAACACCGTT
>JAFDFT010000500.1 GCA_019309685.1 Deltaproteobacteria bacterium | reverse complement strand
TTACGATACATCTATTTGCTCTGGCAATGGAAAAAGTACGTGAAATGGTGCAGAACAAACTTAACGCCTCAAACTTTGAATTGGATACAGCAAACAGGAAGTTGGCACAGGAAATTGAAGATCACTTGCGGTCAGAAAAAGGTTTAAGAGAAAGCGAAATAAAGTTCCACAGCCTGTTTGATTTCTCTCCTCAAGCGATTGCCGTCAGTGATGTTGAAACGGGGAGGTTGGTTGACGTGAATGCTAAGTTTTGTGAACTGACCAAATACACAAAGGAAGAAATCCTGGGGCAAACAACAACTGCATTGGATTTTTTTACTGAAGAATGGAGATCTAAATTTCTAAATGAATTAATAACAACTGGTGAAATACAGGGGTTGGAATTGGATATTAGAGATAGGGCTGGTTCAATTCTCACAGCTATTGCATTTTCCAAATTTATTAAGCTGGCAGACAAGGATTTTATTATTACCATATGTCTTGACATATCTGAACGAAAAAGACTTGAAGGTCAACTTCAGCAAGCTCAAAAAATGGAGGCAATCGGCACACTGGCAGGAGGCATCGCCCACGACTTTAACAATCTTCTCATGAGCATACAGGGTAAAACGTCAGTGATGTTGTACGATCTCGACAAAAATCATGAATTATATGATCAGTTAAGAAGTATCGAACAGCTCATTCAAAGCGGTTCCAAGGTAACCAATCAAATATTAGGATTCGCAAGGGAGGGTAAATTTGAAGTAAAGCCCGCAGATCTAAATAAGTTGGTTGGAAATTCCTTCAAAATGTTTGGTACTGCAAGTAAAAAGATAAAAATTCATTCAAAATATCAAGAAAATATTTGGACGGTTGAAATCGATCAGAATCAAATTGATCAGGTGCTTTTGAATTTGTTTGTCAACGCATCCCTGGCTATGCCAAAAGGAGGAGACCTCTATATTAATACAGAAAACATTTCTCTCGATAAAGCATATGTTAAACCTCATCTTGTGCAACCCGGGAAATTTGTCAAAATTTCTGTTACGGATACAGGTATTGGCATGGATGAAACTGTCCTACCAAAGGTGTTTGATCCATTTTTTACAACAAGGGAAGTGGGCCATGGAACGGGACTGGGCCTTGCCTCAGCGTATGGAATTATAAAGAATCACAATGGGTTCATAAACGTTTATAGTGAAAAGGGTATTGGCTCGACGTTTAGTATTTATCTTCCTGCCACTGACATGCACGTTGTTGATACCATTAAGCCACAAGATAAAATAAGAAAAGGTACTGGAACAATCCTGTTCATCGATGATGAGGATAGGATCCTAAAAATCGGTCAGGAAATGCTGAAAGCCCTAGGCTTTAATGTGCTGCTGGCAATAAACGGAGAAGAAGGCATACAATCCTATCAGTATAACAACAAAAATATTGATTTGGTTATTCTTGACATGATTTTACCCGGAATGGATGGAAGTGAAATTTATGAGCAGCTGAAAGATATCAACCCTGATGTAAAAGTTCTGCTTTCAAGCGGCTACAGCCAAAATGGACAGGCAGCCGAGATTTTAGATAAGGGCTGCAACGGCTTTATCCAGAAACCTTTTACTCTCGAACAAATTTCTGAAAAAATCTATGATATATTAAATACGTAACACAGATGGTCTTGGCTATATCTTATTCATTTTTATTGATCATTTATTTAAGAAAGCTGATATATGCCAAAGCATCATTCTTTTGCCCCGATTGATAACAACTTACGTTCCCCTGCCCAAAGAACAAACGCAACCCCGGAATAGGTGATATTTGTGACCTCCTCCGGCCCGATGAGCCTGGCGTGTTCAATTCTTTCAGACTTTCTTAATTTCAATCTATAGATAAATGTTTCACCACTCATTTTCCGGAAGCACAGCATTGTACCAGAAGGATTTGTGCCGTACACGATCATAGATTTTAAATGATCCGGGTCATCCCGGGAAAACTGCCTGAGAATATCCATTTTATTATCGCGCTTAATGCCTGAAGCAGCATTCTTCCCATTATCAAAACATCCGAGTACGATCAAACATAAGGCCAACAGTATGAAAATTTTAAAATTTTCAATCATTTATCATCTTCCCAACTATTATAATCACTATGATATATATTACATTTATCAATATTTCTCACAAAATATCAATAAGATAAAACGAATTCATCAAACCAGATCCAGCAAGATTCTTTTCAATTTCATTTTTATTAAAATGTACTAGTTGGCATGTATATTGCTTTTAAATATTTTAAGTGGAAAACAGACACTACTATTAAAAAATACAGATGCTGCTGAACAATCGATTAGACTGGCCGTTTTTATACGTCTAATCTTTTTTATTCTACAGCATATAAAGAGGAAGAACATGTTAAAAAATTTAATACTTTTAGGAATCGTTTTATTTTCAATAGGTTTGATGAATATCTTTTCAGTATCTGCCGGAGAAGCAACCCCGGAATCAGGCAAAACAGATATGAAAGACGCTTATATTGATTTTCTTAATGGGATGTTAGTGCTGAAATCTATTAGCGCTCAATATTTTCCCCATCTTTACCCTGACACATTATATGTTGGCCCCGGTTACACCACGTTCAATCATCAAGACAACATAAATCATACTGAAAAAGACATAGAAGCAATTTTAATTAACCTGAAATGGCAATTGGATAAGGACTGGTTCTTGGGGGTCT
>JAFDFT010000499.1 GCA_019309685.1 Deltaproteobacteria bacterium | reverse complement strand
GCACCGTTTTAAAAGCCTTTATTACCTCCGGATGAAAGCGCTTGCCGGCCCCTTTTTCAATCTCTTCATAGGCCTTCCAAGGAGGCTGGCCAGCTCTGTAAGGGCGGTCAGTAACAATGGCATCATATGCGTCTGCTACAGCGATAATTGAAGCACCTATAGGAAAGTCTTGAACACCTTCGGATGAATATTGATCGGAATCAAAATAATATTTATGGTGGGCCAGAACAATAGGTACAGCTTCTTTTAACACACCGCTAACCGGACCTAAGATTGCAGCACCCATTTCAGGATGCAAATCGATTATCTTTTTCTCAGATTCGGTCAGACGTGCAGCTTTATTTACAATATCCATACTTATTTCGGTCTTTCCGATATCGTGCAGAAGCGCGGCAGCCTTTATGGTTTCAACTTCATTTGCTGACAATCCCATGACTTTTGCGACGTCTTCGGACAAATACGCAACCCGAACGGAGTGTCCCTGGGTGTACCTATCCGTTGATTCCAAATATTTTGACAGTATCTCCAAAACACCGATATACGCTTCTTTTAATTCTTTTATCCGCCTTTCCTTCTCTTCATATAGATAGCCGAGTGCGGCACTCGCTAAAATTAAAAATGAACTCCATGAAACAAGGCTCACAATGGTGTAAAGTTTGCCTGATTCAGGAGTAAAAAAAGATTCCGGTGAAAGTATTAAAAAGAAAACAACAAAAAGAATACAGAGAATCGCTGTAAGCACCGACATTCTTTTCCCGAGGTAATAACCGGCAATAATAATGGGCAGATAAAAAAAGTTTAAGAATCCGATCTTGTAGGGAACAAAATAGGTGATGTATACAATGATCAACAGAATAGAAAGAACAATGAGTTTCTCAAAATGCCTATAAAAAAATGACTTTAATATTTCCATGCCTATAACCGTTCATAAGAATTATATTTTTCTTTAGAAGCCGACCAAAGGAATTCAAGAACGCAGGATCGTCATCAGCATACTGGCTATTATTTATTTTCTACTTCATCATCGCCTTCTTCTGCATGAAACTTAACTGCGAATTTCCCTTCAGGCGAGACACGAACAATTTCACCTGACATTTTAACCTGTTCATCTGAATGTGGAAGCACAAAAGTCATGGTAATTTTCTGACCTGTTGAAAAATCCCCCCTGGTCTCTATCAGCATACCATGATCACTTATGTTTTGGATAAATCCTCTGTACACCTGATGTTGCGTCGCGAAATCAACATCTTTGAAATAGTCCACCCTTACGGACTTCCTTTTCCCTTTGGAATACTTATCCTCCAGCTCTTTAATGAGTTCCTGGCGCGCATGAATCGGCATGTTGGAAATCAATTCAATGAGATGAGCGTCGGCTGCGGACAATTCCTGATCTTCTGTCTTTTTTTTGTCATCATCCATTTTCAGGCCCTTAAGATAAATGAAAAGAATTGAATTAATATCTTATAAAAATAATGTTTTATTGTCAATAAAAGACACCTTCGGAAATTTTTTTATCATCGATTTGATCGATCTATGGAGTTTTAAAGTCCAAAGTATCAATTTCATTTTCATTCCATCGTTCAATCTGCTATACATTCAAATCAATTCAAATTCCCGCATTCATTAACATACCTTTAATCGAGCCAAAAAAAGGAGGACATACCATGGAAATCAAAAACCAGGAAGTCATTATTTCAGGGGCCAAAGGGAAGGTAAAAATTAAACGAATGGAGGGGGGATTTCCCCATATCAGCGCCGACAATGAGTTAGACCTGTATTACGGCGCTGGCTATATGCATGGCCACGACCGGCAGGTTCAAATGTGGCTCATGAAACTTATCGGCAGGGGAATGCTTTCTGAAAAGCTCATGGCAAATGATGAGTTTATTACAATTGACAAATACATGCGGTGGATTGATCTTGGCGGTGACACAAAAGATGAAGCAAAACGCCTTTCATCAAATGCCAAAAAGGTGCTTAAGGCATACTGCAAGGGAGTCAATGACGCAGTTTCTGATACAAAAAGACCCTTTGAATTTAAAATCACAGGATACACGCCCGATCCCTGGACGCCTGAAGATACTCTCCTTATGGCCAGAATCATCGCTTTCATCGGTCTCACACAAAGCCAGGGGGAAATGGAAAAGTTTATCATTCAGATGATTAGAAATGGTGTGGAGACACAAAAGATCAAAGAGCTTTTTCCGTACATAAAAGAAAAAATACCCAAAACACTCATCTCCATCATTAAAGAGCTGAACCTGGATCAAACCATTGTTCCGCCTGAAATCTCCTGGAAGACCCTTCTCCCTAATTTCCAGGCGAGCAACAACTGGGCAGTCAGTCCGAAAAAAACAAAATCCGGAAAAGCAATGCTATGCGGTGATCCCCATCTCGAGACAAACCGTCTTCCCTCCATCTGGTATGAGACCGCCATGGTCACACCAAAAACATACATGATGGGCGTGAACATGCCGGGCGTCCCTTTTATTACCATCGGCCGGACAAAGAAAATTGCCTGGTCCGTAACCTATTCGTTTATGGACGTTATCGACTATTTTATTGAAGATGTTAAAGGGAAAAAATATCTGAGAGGAAACAGGCGTATCCCTTTTCGGATCAGAACAGAAACCATCAAGCCGAAAAGAAAAAAACCTATTGTGCTGAAGTTTTACGAAAACGATATTGGTGTTATTGAAGGAGAGCCC
>JAFDFT010000090.1 GCA_019309685.1 Deltaproteobacteria bacterium | reverse complement strand
CATCGAGCCAGAGATGGACCATGAAATTAGAGACATCCAGCACCTTGTCGGAATCTTCGATCATGTCATCCATCCGACTGAAGATGGCGCGCATGGGAGAGAGCAAATCAATAGTCATACCCCCGCCCTTGAGCAGTTTCATCTTATTAAAGGCCATCACCGGTTTAACCTGTCCCCTGATGGTTTTCATCAAAATTTTCCCCACCCGGTAACCAACCTCGGCATGATCGCGATGGGGATTGGTTTTATACCCGACGATAAACGTAGCCAGACGGATCCGCTCCCGGGTGAGATTGGCATGCAGGTCGTGAGAAACGCCAATGGGAGTTGATTCACCAACCACCGACCGCGCGGCCTTGATCAAATCCCCCTCCGGGTCCCTCAACCCCTCTACTCCCATGGCCCCATGAAGTGCGAGATACACACCATCTACCTGACCCGTTTTTTTCAGGCCACGCACCAGCTCTCGCTTAAACTCTTCATAAAGCAAACGTTTAACCGGACCGCCCGACATGGAGCGTGCTTTAATGATGGGTACAACGTTGATTTCGTTATTTCCCAGCTCGTCGACGGCCTCCAGAAACCCGCCGATTTCCAGATTGATATCACGGGCAACCGGCAGAACCTCATCTCCATATAGCAGAGCACCGGCCTTAAAATCATCCCGTGTTGTCAATACGGGCGAAAAGGAGTTTGTTTCCTGCATGATCTCAGCCACTGCAATGGTGTATTTCTCCTTCGTGGCAGCAGAATCAACAAACCCCGGCAATCCAAGCAGAACAGTAAAAATCAGTAAGAGTTTTTTCATGGTTAAAGCCTTTTTCCTATTAGGATCAAAACGGATCAATCACGTATAAACCAAAACACTTTGTCAACACTCGGCGTATCTGAAACCACCGGCGGTGTCAAGATGCAGGATTATGTGTGATTTTATGATCATGTGCGATTCTACGCCCGCACTCTTCCCTGGGTTTTTACGGCCTGCAACCGGGCCAGATCCTGTAACGATTTGGGGCTAAAGTAACTATTTGATATCATATAAATAAGGGTTTTAATAACGTCATCTCAGACCCAAGTTAAACTTTCACTAACCGGGCTCACCCAGTTAAATGCCCAAAGGAAGCTGCGATGCAGCATTTAACAGGGTAAACCTTAAACCTGTCTTTTTAACCCCGCAACATTTTCAAAAATCTTAGGCTAGTCTTAAATTTTAATCATAATAGGTATTTGCTGGTTTTATTCGGGATCCTCCAATTCCTCTGCAGTTATTTTTACCCACTGAAGAAGTTGCTCTCGTAGTTGCTCTTTAACATTTAGTGAGGTTAGTCTTTCTATAAGGATTTTTACATCAATCATTTTTTCGATAAGGAGTAAGCGAACAAATTCTTTATCCTTTATCCTGTAGGCTGCAAGCTTGCTGGCAGCAAGATCGTGCACCTCAACACACCACCCTGTATTGCCGTATGTTGATTTTGGGTCACTGACCGGTGTGGTTCTTTGTTCCCATCCGTCGGGAAGTTTTGCGGACTTAATAGATATTCCATGGATATAAAAGCCATGTGTTTGATGGAACATGGACAATTCACCCAAAGTGCCATCAACATCATCAACGGTTTCTGGCCGATTCTTCGGCTGGACATCAACTTCGATTGATGCACGAAGACTTTCAGGCACGTTTGGGAATTCTCCTAGAATTGCTTGAGAGCCAAATATCCACAGCTCTGTATCCTTTGAGACTTCACAGGCTGCCCGAATTGCATGTTCAAGTTGATCACGTGTCATCTTTCTCCTCCAACTCCTTGGCTAGTTGAGCTCGTTCATTAGGATTTAGGATGGCAAAAAAGGGGTTGCTCTGGAGTAAGCGATTCGCCCGTTCACTCGATGAAGTGAGAAATTGTGTCAGACGTTGAATTGAATACGTATTAAGAATGTCATGCCACTCTATTAAATCTCTGGTTGCTGTTCCTTGATCTTCCTTTAACAAACGAGCAATATGATCTTTTGCGCGTTGAATGAGTGACGTATCTTGATTGATAGCCTTAGACACCTTGCGAGATAGTAGGTTTAATTGCCGATCCTTTGCTCTGTGTGTGAACAGGTTCTTTGCCTGCTGTAGTGGAGGGGCCTCTTGTGATGGCATGACCCCGTATAAAATGGTAACGTCATTAAACTCTAGATCGGAAATATCCGCTTTTGTGTAGCCTTCAAGTTCAATCGTAATATCAAAATAATTTTCCACCTGATTGAGTTTAGCCCTCAATTGGCGAACGCAATTCGTCAGATTTCTTGTTTTATGCAACAATCTCAATGTAAGCGGTTTTTCGATTTCCTTCGGAAACTTTTGAATCCATGCCGCGTGTGGAGGCGGTGTAAGGTCTTTAATTTCCTTTTTGATCATAGTGAGAAGTTCTTCATATTGATCTTTTTCCGATTGAAACAACTTTAATATGATTTGCATGAGCCTTCCCGAGCAACGAATTTCATACTGGTGTTTTCGACCACCACCCACACGGGATATGAAGCCCGACCTGAAGAGTCTTCCCAGTGCTTTTTGAGCGCCAGGTACAGTCAGCCCAGCACGTTTAGCAACATCCGAAGCGGTAAGCGGACCATCAACTTCATTCGCCATTACTCTGAGCAGCCTCACATTGGCCTGGGTGCCAAGGAGCTCATTCAATGGATAGCGTAAAGGATCTTGTTCATAAACAATGGGTCGCATAACAAATTCTCTTTCTTTTTGGTTTTTACCTGCATAATATAAATCTATAGTTTTTATATGTCAACTATAGTTTTATTTTAAAAACTATAGTTGAATTAAGTGAGGGTTGTAAATTATGGGTAATTAAGGGTCTGGACAAAGTAACTATTTGATATTATATAAATAAGGCTTTTAAAAGCTTTATTTTAAGGCCCACGTTAAACTTTTATTGTTTAACCGGGTGAACCTTAAATACACTTTTTTAACCTAAAAACAAAAATTTAAGGCAATGGACCAAATTTCCTTTTAACTTTCAGCAATATGTCTATTTCAATGAAAAGGGGATTAGTTCAACGCTTGACTATAAGGAGTCAGATTAAAGCCTGACTCATTTGTGCAAAAACGTGGAATCGTGTTTATGCTTTTTACAGTTTAAGGGTGAATTCACCAGGAAAAGTAATTGAAAAATATTTCATACTGAAATAAAACAGGTGAAGAAAGAATACTCGGCCCTTTGAATTATTTATATTATTATGGAGGATAAAAAATGACCGATCAGGAAATTTATCAGAAATTTATTGACTACATGAATAACCCGGTGTGGGAGTTCACAGAATCAGAATTTAAAATGCCCATGATCACTTCATTCATCACACCTGAAGAGGCGGAATTTTTAACAGGATTTCCAATGAGATCCAGTACCCTTGAAGAAATCGCAGCTATTAAAGAAATGGAACCTGCCGAACTGGCACTTAAAATAAAGGCGCTTTGTAAGAAAGGGTTGGTTTACGAGGGTATCCGCGGGGATTCGGTGCGTTACAGGCTGTGGAGCGCAAACGAAATGTTTCTCCGGGTGCCCTATTGGTCCGGTAAAGGTGAGGAACCCACGAAGAGTATGGCGCATCAAGCCAACAAGTACTATATGGACGGGTGGTATGATCAGCACAAACCCTTTCCACACCCTGAATTGAGAGCCATGCCTATTAATCAAACTGTCGAGGCCGGGACACAAGTTCTGCCTTTTGAAGATGTGCTTAAGATAGTTGAAAATTATGAATACTACTCAGTATCTCACTGTCCCTGCAAAGAACGGCATAAACTGGATCCGGATTATGTTGAAAGCCCTTTTCCAACAGAAGTATGTCTCCATTTTAATGAACTAGGAAGGTACTGCGTGGAAAATGACCTGGGAAGGGAAATCACCAAGGAAGAAACCCTTGAAATTCTAAAAAAGGCTGCAGACGCTGGATTAGTCCACGGAATCTCCAACATGGAGGAAAATCCGGATACCCTCTGAAATTGCGATCTGGAATACTGTACGTATTTCAAGCCATATCATCAAATGGGTCACGAAAAGAGTCTGGACAAATCGAATTATGAGGTGGAAGTCATCGCCCCGGAGGTGTGCAAAGCATGTGCTCTTTGCGTGAAGCGCTGTCCCATGGATGCGATTCAGCTTAAATTTTCCCCAGAGGCTACCAACAAATTCAGAAAAGCAGTGGAGATTGATACAGAATTATGTATTGGATGCGGAGTCTGTGTGCACAAATGCAAAACAAAAGCCATCACGCTGAAGCGAAAGGAAGAGATAACCCGCCCTCCGAAAACCGGGAGAGAGCTTGTTCAGTTAAATGCCATGGCCGCGCTTGCCGCTAAAGAGGAGCTTACAGAGAAGAATTAGATACCCATCACCAATTAAATAATAAAGGGTTCATCTTCTAATGGCTTTTGTAGGAGCCACTGGGGAGTTGACCCCTTTACTTTTTTGAATATAAAGCACCCTTGAACATATTAACGTATTATCCATCTATGGATGGGTGCCATAATTTGCTTTCCTTAATTTGACGACTTCTGATTTTTATCATAGGATAGCAAAACAATGAATGGTGAAAATCGAGTGGATATTGAACCGGGATTACGTGTGTTGACTGTTTAAATAAAAATGAAGGAGACTTTATGATCATTGATTCTCATTACCATTTAGAAGAGAGATTATTAAGTGTCGCAGAGTTGTTGAAAAAGATGGATGAAACCGGTGTGGGAAAAATTGCGTTGATGGCAGTGATGAACAATCTAATTGCAGATACCAAAGGCTTCATATTGACGATTATGAGATTTTTACTGACCCATCGAAGGTTTCGAGAAATAGGCAATCGAATGATTGCTAATTTTGATGCGGAGGGCAATATAAAAGTTCCCGACGGAATCATCGAAATCTATCCAGATCCGGACAATGAACCGATATTCAAAGCGGTAAAAGGATATCCCGGCAGGTTTCTCGGCTGGATTTTTATCAATCCCCGGGGCAAGAACGATCAAGTTAAAGAATTTGAAAAGTGGAAAGACGAACCGGGCTTCGTGGGTGTCAAAGCTCACCCCTTCTGGCACCGTTTTCCTCCGGTTGAGCTTTTGCCAGTTGCCGAACGCGTGGCCGAGATGGGAAAACCCCTTCTTATTCATGTTGGTTTCGGCATTGATGGCGATTTCAACGCCCTGGTCGAAAAGGTTCCTAACCTGAAGCTGATCTTGGCGCATACCGGATTTCCATGCTACTCCGATACCTGGAGAGAAATAAAAGACAATGAAAACATTATGGTTGACCTCTCCGCCAGGTCTTATGTGGACAGGAAAATTACCCGTCAGGTGGTGGATTACCTGGGGGCAGACAGAGTTCTCTTCGGGACCGACGGCCCATACGGCCACAAAGGTGAAGACGGCAAGTTCGATTACGGATACATTAAAAGAAGAATCGAAGAATTGTTTCCGGATCGAGGAGTGCAAAAAATGATCCTGGGAGAAAACCTCATACGGTTTGCTGAACTTTAAGAAAGCGGGCGGGAATAAGGAACTTAAACAGTACTGATTTACAGGAGAATAGACATGGCAGAAAAAAAAGAACCGAAATGCGCGAAGTGCGGAATAAACATTTTAGAAAAAATATGCATGAACCCCCAGGGGAAGGGGCCTGATTTTTGCCCCACAAAAAACCTTACCGGCCTGATCGATGAATCCAGAAGTGAATATGATAATCCTGCCGTAAAAGAGTTCGCGAGATTGGCATCGGTCCAGGAGGGAGAATGCTACCTTGAAAGGGATAAAAAACCATATGTCCCCCATTGCAGTAAAACACGGATTCAGGAAGTCTGCGAGTTCGGCCATAAAATTGAGGCCCAAAAGATCGGCCTGGTCTTTTGCGTGGGGCTTTCCAGAGAAGCAGAAATGCTGTCTAATATCTTTTCCGCCCAGGGATTTGAAGTTATCAGTGTCATTTGCAAGGTTGGTCGAATGCTTAAGGAAGAAGCGCTTGATATCAAAGATCATGAGAAGATTATGATCGGCACAAAGGAAGCGGCTTGCAATCCCATCCTGCAGGCAAAAATTCTAAATGATGCGGAAACAGAACTCAACGTTCTTCTTGGTCTTTGCGTTGGTCATGATTCGCTGTTCTTCAAGTACGCAGAAGCATATACAACGGTGCTTGCGGTCAAGGACAGAGTGACCGGGCACAATCCGCTGGCGGCGCTTTATACTTCAAATCTGTACCACTTGTATTTGAACCGACCCGGATTTTAAACCATAAAACATAAAGATGGAGGTATGATCGTTTTATGAAACGGATACTGACCAGGCTTGTTTTACTTCTCGCTGTTCTCATCTTATTCGTGGTGTGCATCATAGCGGCATCAAATTCTCTTTTTCATTACCAGGCGATAAATGTAATGAGAACGGAGAAAACGGGTGCCATTTCTAAAAATGGAATGGTTGTGACAGCCCATCCGCAGGCGTCAAAAATCGGTATTGAAATACTGAAAAAGGGCGGGAATGCTTATGACGCGGCTATCGCCGTACAATTTGTCCTTGCCGTGGTTTATCCACAGGCCGGGAATATCGGCGGCGGCGGATTCCTGGTTTATCGGACAAAGGATGGTGCTATTGGCAGTCTTGATTTCAGGGAAAAGGCGCCCTTTCGTGCCCACCGGGACATGTATCTGGATAAAACCGGAGATGTCGTTCCGGGTCTCAGCAGAGAAGGAACATTGTCCGTGGGAGTACCGGGGACAGTCGACGGAATGTTTGAGATCAGTAAAAAGCTCGGGACCATGCCTGTTGCTGAACTTTTACAGCCGGCAATCGATCTTGCTCAACATGGTGTCGTTCTTACAGAAGCAGAGGCAGGGAATCTGAATCAGTATCGGGAAACATTTCTCACGTTAAACCGATACCGGCCGTGCATTGTAAGAGATAAACCCTGGAAAGCGGGTGATATCATCTATTATAAGGAGCTGGCTGAAACACTAAAAAGAATACGGGACAAGGGAAGAGATGGGTTTTACAACGGGAAAACGGCTGGTTTGATCCTGGCTGAAATGCAATCAGGCAGTGGAATTTTCACAGCGGATGATCTTAAACTATACAGATCTATCTGGCGCAAACCAGTTACCGGTAATTATAAGGATTACCAGATAATTTCAATGCCGCCTCCATCCAGCGGCGGGATCGCACTGATTCAATTGTTAAAAGGAACAGAGAGGTATAATTTCAATCAACTTGGATTCAACTCCACTCAAACCATTCACTATATGACTGAGCTGGAACGCCGTGTGTACGCTGACCGGTCTATTTATTTGGGCGATTCCGATTTTTATAAGGTTCCCCAAAAAGAACTGATAAGCAAAAGCTATATTGATGCCAGAATGGCAGATATTGATGAGATCTACAAAACAGACTCAGAAAAGATCAGGGAAGGAAACGTTAAAATAGTTGAAAGCACTGAAACAACTCATTTTTCCATTGTGGATAAGTGGGGTAATGCGGCCGCAGTAACGACCACCTTGAATTCAGCGTTCGGATCCAAAGTAATGGTGAAGGGGGCCGGATTCTTTTTAAACAACGAGATGGATGATTTCAGCGTTAAGCCGGGTGTGCCGAATCAGTTCGGTCTTATAGGAGGAGAAGCCAATGCCATCCAGCCGCAAAAGCGGATGTTAAGCAGCATGTCGCCCACGATCGTTGAAAAGGAAGGTAAGCTTTTTATGGTTCTGGGAACACCTGGCGGGTCAACCATTATTACATCCGTGTACCAGACCATATTAAACGTTATTGAGCACCGGATGAGCATGCAGCAGGCGGTCACGGCAAGGCGCGTTCATTCTCAGTGGCTGCCGGACGTTGTTATTTTAGAAAAAGGAGC
>JAFDFT010000498.1 GCA_019309685.1 Deltaproteobacteria bacterium | reverse complement strand
TTATTTCCGATGTTTCCCTCATAAGTGCGGATTATTTCCTCCATCAAATTTTCTGAGTTTTTTGAATAACGAATAGCTTCTTCAATGTCTATTAAATTATAGTACAAAAAATAGTTTTTTTCATATCGGCGGGCCTCAAGGATTGTATTTAATAATGTGTTTTTCTCTGTTATTAAATTAAATTTTTGATTAAGAACATAGTTTCTATAGTCGCTAAAAAACCATATTGATGCTCCGACTATCACAAGAGATAAAAAAGCGATGATTATTTTTGCTCGGATGCTTAATTTCATTGGAATAACTCAAGAAAAATTTGGTGTTTCAATATCATAAATAATATCTTTAATCCCTGGGATTTTCCCAACAGTTTCAGATATTTCTTCAATTAGATCATGCAGCATCTTTTCACTCATTTTCTTTTCCGTTTTGGGATTAACATATCCTGATTTTCTTATCGAAGACATTTGTGCTTTAATATTAACTAGACCGTTATTTGATGTCACTTTTACTTCAGTGACTGCTTCAGAAAGATTCTGAATAGCAGCTTTAACCTGACTGCTTATGGAAAGATCGAAGACAGCATTTATTGATTTTTTAGAAGTTTTGCAGGAATCACTCTTTGCAGTATATGCAATAATATTACATGCATCATCGAAACTAAGCTTGCCAATATTGAGGACGATATCGTAAATGCCCGGATCTTTGATATCAACATTATACAGATAACTTGTCCATCGTGCACGGTGTTTGTCATCTTTTTGAATGTAATCGATTGCCTCCTGCCTAGACAAATTTTCCAATTTTTGGGTAAACAGTATCCGGTCTTCCATATCGGCTATAATTCTTATCTTCAACAAATGATCAATCTCCGGGAGCAGGAAGTGGCCTGCGTTGCCATGATAAACAAGATTATCATCCATGGCATATCTCATTAGAACAGCCTGAAGATAGGAAAGATATTTCTCTCGGCCGTGAGTCACTCTTTCGAGAATTGTCGGGCCGTCATGAATCGATTTTAAAAGTTCTTTTTCCGATATATTATAGTGTTTAGATGCTTCGCTAATAATCATTTCTCTGCTTACCAGTTTATATCCGAGCATTTCTGTGACTCTTTTTGCTATTTCGGTGCCGTGACTGAAACAGCCTCGTGATATTGTTATAATGGCCATAACATCGATTCTCCTTTATTTTGCCTTCAAACCATAAAAAATACAAATTGTTTTAACTTAAAATTTATACTAAATCCCATAAAAAAAATAAAGAACCGCCAGTTCAATCGTCAGGAATAACACGGTCATGACCGCACCGGCCTTAGCATAATCAATAGTGCGATATCCTCCTGGTCTCATAATCAGGGCATTAACCTGATGGGTTGGTAGAACAAAAGTATTTGAAGCTGACAGGCCCACGACTAGTGCTGCCATACGCGGATCGCCACCTGCCATTAAAGCCATGTTCATGCATAAAGGAACAAGAAGAACTGTTGCACCGACATTTGAAATGACTAGTGTAAAAAAAGAAGTCATAATTCCTACTGCAGCTAGAAGCACTATTGGTGCCGGATTTCCGAGAAGCCCCAGAACTCCTTTAGCAATAAATGCTGCAGTTCCTGTTTTTTCAAATGCAATTCCAAGAGGTATCAGACCTGCAAGGAGAAAAACGGTCATCCAGTCTACAGATCGATATGCCTCATCAATAGACAATACGCCGGTAATGATCATACCTAAAGCTCCGGACATCAAAGCAACAGACAATTGAACTTTCAAAAAAATTATCTGAAACAAGGCTACTGCAAGCCAGAAAACAGCCAATTTCGCTTTATTAGGTCGCAATATTTCCCCTTCAAGTGGGGTCGAAAATGTTAATGCCCTTGGTTGAGGGCGGTTTCTCAGGATATGAAACTTTTCCCACGGGCCCTGAAGAAGCAGAGCGTCTCCCATCTTTAGCCTGACATGGGTAAGTCCACTGTAATAAATCCGTTTCTCCTTAAACAATGCGATCGGATTTACACCGTAAAGTTCCTTGAAATCAATTTCACTCATTGTTTTTCCAATTAATTCTGATCTCGGGGATACAATCGTTTCAGCCATGCCAGCGTTTGTGCGGGCCAGGCTTTCAGAAAATACATCTATTGTTTCTTTAAGTTGCCAGCCGTATTCTTCAGCCATTTTCAATATATTTTTTCCCATTCCCACAACTGCTATATCATCTCCCGCTGAAATAATATCTGAACTCTTGGGGACAAAGTTTTTCTCTTTTTTTGCCGAATAACTAACTGCAACAACAGTTACCAGGAACTTGGATCTTATGTCCATTTCTTCGAGTGTCTTGGGACCGTTAAAATTATCAGGGATATGAATTTCAAAAGTACTGTCCAGCGCTTGATACACGTCAATCAATGAGGCGGTGACCCCTTTATCTTCATCATCGCCACTGCCTGATGGCAGGATAAATTTACCGAACAGGATAAAATAAAGAATGGCAGTTGCAAGAAGGCAAAGGCCAATGGGAGTCTGGGTAAACAAACCAAACGGCTCCAGTTTTTCTCCCCCCAATACCATGAGATCATTTAAGAGTATTGTCGGGCTCGCGCCTACCAGCGTTATGGTACCGCCGATAATGGCACAGAATCCCATCGGCATTAGAATGCGCGAGACAGGGATATTGACCCTTTTTGCAATACGCTGTGCTGCAGGCAAAAAGAGTGCGGCTGCA
>JAFDFT010000001.1 GCA_019309685.1 Deltaproteobacteria bacterium | reverse complement strand
TTTTAACGCCCGGAGATTCTTTCTCTAAAAATGCACACATCTTGGCAATTCCGGCGCTGTCTAAGTTGTTTTTAATTTCTATTGGACTATTAGCGTCCTTGTCGGCAACCATAGTTTTTTCGATACGGTTTTTATTGTGAGAAATAAGGCTGTTTGCGGCCTCGACGATATCCCCTTCAGACCGGTAATTGATTTCAAGCTCATACGTTGTAAATTCGGCTTGATTTCTGATCAAGTATTCCGTATCGGCCCCGCGCCACCCATAAATAGATTGATCCGGATCCGCTACACAAAAAAGGGTAGCTTTGCATATTCTCTGAATTTTCCTTACAAGATACCACTGCAGGCTATCAGAGTCCTGTGATTCGTCCGTCATTACATGTTTATATTTTAGGTACTGCTTGATATGGGGCAATAGAAGATGCAACCCTGTGAGGATGCTCCCATAGGTCAGGGAGTTGTTTTCGCGGAGTCTTGCGGCAAAGACTTTGCGGCAAAGACTTTGAATATCTTATAGGCTGGATCTTCTTTTTCCGGAGCGATCCCGCTGTTATAATAATCATTAAACGCCTTATCGACATCCTTTTTCTTGGGTTTCCAGGCTTTCTTATAAACTCCCATTTCAATAGCAATTTCTTTTAATAGATAGTTTGTCTCCCAATCGCCATAGACCGTAATCCGTCCGGGGCGCAATCCTATAAACTCCCCGAATCTTTGAATCAGACCCAGAGCCACGGCATGAAATGTGCCTATTGTGATGTTATGAGCATTGTTACCTATTCTTTCAACAAGCCTTTCCCGCATTTCTCCTGCTGCTTTCCTTGTGAATGTCAATAAAAGCAACTCAAATGGTGATACTTTCTTGTTTTCGATTAGGTGTGCTGCTCTTTCAACAAGTACGCGGGTTTTCCCTGATCCTGGGGGAGCGATACAGAGTATATTTTCTTCGGTTGCTTCAATTACTTTTCGTTGGTGTTCGTTAAGCATCATGATTATTCTCCTTTTGCTATACGCCGCATATTCCCGCACATTCATCAGAAAATAACGATAATTGGCCATGATCTTTTGCGTTTCTAAGGTCAACTTCATCCAGCGGTATCCGGGCAGGGTGTATAAACATATCCCCACGCATACCGCCGCATTTCCTGATAGCTTTGTCGAATTCAACGGCATCTTGCCATTCTTCCGGTGATTCATTCTTTAGTTTTCGCCACTCAAAATCGTGATGGTAAGGACAACCTATACATGCGGATCGTGGCGGTTCTGGAAGGTTCTTTTTTTTAAACCAATTCAAACAGTCGAGCCGTGTCATTCTAAGGTCGATCAGCGGATAGTAAAAATCTATCCATTTATCATTAGAGATTTTCGTCCGGTTAGCCTCGTCAGTTGATATTCCCATCCACACCTCAACGGTTCCGGGCGGAATTCTTTTTCTTGGCTTGTAGCCAGCGATTAGCCTTTGTTTTTTCTTTATCCACCTTATCTTATATTCATAAGTACATTGTCTGCGGATCATACCTTTTTCCCCGTTCGGTCCAAGGGTAAACAACGGCATTGACGCCCACCGCACACCATCTTTTTTTAATCCACGCACTTGTGAAATAAGCGCGTCTTCTTTAATATTTCCCTGCTTAACGGTATGAATTGGAATTCCATATTTTTTAGATTCATTCTTTAAGAATTTAAGCCACCTGTAAGTAGCTTTAGTTTCCCACTGAGTATCGGCAAATATGGCCGCGTCTATCCTTTCAAGCTCTCCATAGCAGGACATTAAAAAAATTGTTGAGGATTGAACACCGGCGCCAAGCGATAATATTTTAATTGGTATTTTGATAATTACCTCTTTTTAGGGTCTTCCCATGCAAAATCGCATTGATGATAAGCATGAACTCGACACTGATCGACATATTCCGTAAACTCAACTGTGGTTAAATCTGTAGTTGAGCCTATTGTCTCGCATAAAGTACCGTTGGGAAGCGTGTATTTTTTCTTTAAAAATAATCCCTTAAAATATTCATGAACTTCATCGGGACCGTCCCATCCAAAATCTTTCGCAAACCTTGTGCAATTTACCCAATACCAACTATTTTGATCGATAGTCCTGATATGATAGACAACAGAAAAGGCTATTTTTACCCACCGGCCAGGCTTAACAAAGTGCAGCCAGTTTTTAATTTGAGCCCAATCGTTTATAGCCATCAGTGGGCCAGATTCCGGCCTTTGTTTGGACATTTTGAGGGGTTTCATAATCTATGTCTTATTTAAACACGCAAATTCACCGTGGTATTTTAGGGCTGCTTCGTTGTAGGCTCGGGCGGCGTCAAGCTTGTCTTTAAATACTCCTAAAGAAATAAGCCTATCATCTAAAGTTATCCGTGCTCTCCATTTCTTGCTGTTTTTGTGCAGAGAAACGCCCTTAAAACCAGATGTGTTGTTTATTGGTATTGTAGAGTTTTTTGCATTGTCTCCCTGCGTACAAAATCTAAAATTGGATTTGCGGTTGTTTAACCTGTCTCGATCTCTGTGATCAATTTGGTTTTTATAGTCGGCATTTATACCCATAATGATGTGTTGAATTTTTAGCACTTTCTTTTTGGGTCGCGTGGCAGCATATCCCTGAGCGTTCACATGCCACTTATATCCCCTAACTTTTTCAACGTCTTCGGTATCGATCACAGTTCTTGCGACCTCTTGACACCTCCTATTATAAAGAACGATTTCAGCAATGTTCCCTTTTATAATAATTTCGTTAGGATCGGAACGAGTTCGTTCTAAAATTTTGCCATATAGCCGCACTTGCTCCCTGTGTCTTCCACAATACCCTTTTGCACTATGCTTTCTGTCGCACCCTTCAACCTTGCAAACTCTCATAATGTCCCTTTTTTATTTTAACTCAATTAAGTGCCATTCTTTTGGAATATCTTTAGGTTTACACCATGTATTTATTATGATCTGCGTGTCGTCTTTTCTCTCTCCGACTTGTTTTAGCAAAGCGATAAGGTTTTTTTCGTCAACCTCCCCGCCTTCGTAGATCAAGAACTTTTCCTTTGCATTGCCCAAGAGCGCATTGCCAAGAGCTTGACCGAATACGACCTTTTGGCCTCCGGAAAGACCTTCATACGGGACCAGGGGTTTATTGGGAAGCATCCAGCCGATAATAAAACTGCCATCATCTTTCAGGTGAACAATTCCATCACCTTCCGGAAGAAGCTCGGTTATTTTATCCTGCATTGATATCAGCGTATCCCTCACAGCGTCAGCCTTTTGAGCTTTCAGTTCTGACAGATCCTCTTTTTTTGTAGCCAGATCGGTTTCAAGATTCACCATATCTAATTTGTTTTTTTCTATTAATTCCACAATCCCGGAGCGCTTATCAAAAAGCCTTTGTTGTTCCCTGAGTCCTTTGCCTTTTTTGATCAAGCCTTCGATTTGATCTTCTATTATTTTTATATCCATCGTGGTTTTCCTTTCTTTTATAACGATCTAATCACCTGCTCTGCGTTTTAGAGTCAGGTGCATTTACTTGTTATATTTCGTCTGCTTTTTTAATTAATTCCATTCCATGAATAGACACTTTAAATTTTTTAGACTTGCAGTTAAAAGGGCCGGATACTGTCGGAAGCTCATCTTTTTCTAACCAACTAATTACCAATGAATGTTCAACGCAACCCTTAAACCTTACAAAAAGATGGTCGCCTTTTTGCAAATCTATGTGATCTATTTTAATGCTCATCCTTAAAGCCCTTCCTCAAGAAATATAACGATATAGCTAATCTGGCGCACTCGTTTTTATGAGTTATTTCGGACTTCCCGCCCTTGTGCCGACTTTTCCCGCTCAGAGTTCAGCGGCTTGTTATAAGCCGCAATTGCAAGGCGGATATTCGTCTTCTTTAAATATTTGTCGTTGCTTTTCATCAACTATGGTTTGTAATGATCTCTTTGACATACTTAAAAACATCGGAGTTTTACCTTGCCTCTTTCGATATTCCATATTTCGTTTTTCCAATTCAACAGCTTTACAAAACAAGCCGGGATGATTCCGCCTTAATTCTTTCCACTGGTGCACTCTCTGATAGGGGCATATAAAACAACCGGACTTAATGGGTAAGGGTAATTTGTGTGAGCGAATAATGTCCTTACAACCCTCTCTATCGATTTCAGCTTCAATAAGTGGAAAGCGGTTCTCAAAGCCTTTGCTACTGCTCATCTTGGCCCGTTTCTGTTCACCAAAATCTATGCCAAGCATTTGCCAGCAGGGTTTTTGGCAATATTTATGTATAGCTCTCATTTTAAACTTGTCCGTACACCACCTGCGCAAAGGCGATGGAACCCACTCTTTAAACCAACAATATTTATATAAATTATTATATCCCTGGATGCTTGGTTTTAAGACTGTAAGTGGATATTTATCTTTAAACATCTTAACATACTCGTAAGTTTCGGGCCAATCGGTGCCATGGTCGACAAAAACAGCTTCAAAAGATACATTATTGTCGAGGAAATACAGATATAATGCTACCGAATTGACACCGCCACCAAAGGATAAATAATTTTTCATAATTTAAGAACCAGCTTATAACATAAGATTATACGTCATGACATAAAACTTTTAATATTTCCGCAATTCCTTTTTGCACTGAAGTAATGCGGCGCATGACGTACACCCAGCTTTTTCTATGGTTTTAATAATAGCCCATATGCTGATTCTTGCGGGGTTTTCTGATGGTTCGACCGGCTTGGGGCCTGGGTGAACTCTATCCTGGAAGTCTTCACTGTTTCTTGCCGTATAACCCGGATCTCCACCGAGCTGTGGTCTATTTGCGGGTGGTTCCACCGGACTTTCTTCACTTTCCGCCATGGCGAGAATTTCTTTTTCACTTCTGGCATTCTCGGCGGCTGCTGCCTCGGCTTTTTCTGCTGCCTTTTTTTCAGCCTCTTTTTGTTGTGCTGTGTAAAGGTTTTTCCTGGCGAGCTTCACTTCTGCGGTGGTTCTCTCTATCTCTTGATTAACTTCGGCCAGGGTCCCTGCAGGTAGTTCTATTTCTGCCTGATCAGCGGTGAGTTTTTCGATAACCCCTTCTGTTTGTTTTATTGTGGTGGTTAGTTCGTTTAGGCTCTCTGTAGCAGCTTCAATCTGATCGTGCAGGCCCATAACGTCGCCCTTTGGCGGATACAACTCAAAAACATTATCGATTTTCTTTTGGTCGGAAAGACCAATAAAAGCGGAAAGATCAATAATTGTCGGCTTGCCTGCCACTGAAAAGTCAGATATAAACTTTTCTTTTGTGACCAGACCGCTTCCCGCCTGGAACTTTTGGGTAACCTTGCCTTTGCTATTCCGGATAAACCGGCGTTCGAATAGTGCTTCATCTCCAACGCCTACGCCGACAAACATCTTACTATTTGACGCAAAGGCGTCCATGATTGCTTGATTTGTTTTTCCGGCTCCTGGAATCCTGCCATTAACCGTGAGCGCTATCGTGTCCGATATGGCGCTTTTGCCCGATCCGTTAGGCCCTATAATGAGATTACGCTTTTTTAAGCGGTGGGTGAATTCTAACCCCTTAAACCCTACCACTGAAACTCTTGTTATCATGGCTACCCCCTTTTATACCGCCTGTTCGTTCAGTCTGTCCGTAACCCTTTTATAAATAGCGTTCATGTCTTCAATGGCCAGGGTTTTCCCTATTAATCCTAATTTTTTTGTAGCGGCGGCGTATTCGTCCGGAAACGAGTCCCTTGCTACCTCATAATTTTTTATAACCTTTTGCTCTTCGGATGATACTGCATTAGTCTTGTTTGTTTCTGGTTCGTCTTTTTTAGTCTCGGCAGGCTCTTGGTCTTCAGGATCGATCTCTTTTTCAATCCCTTCAAAGCCTTCCTCGTCAGATACTCTTTCCTGTCCTGATTGCGATTCGATTTGCTTTACATTGGGCGCAAAATCGTCACCATTGCCGGTAATCAGCGAGCCAACCTTGTCTTGAAGTTTGATATACTGAGTAGCATCCCATTTAATTATGTTTCCGGAGGTGGGACGCCAACAAAGAACAGAAAGAGTCCAGACGTTTGATTGTGCTTTTTGAAGGCCGGAAAGGTGTTTCAGGGCGTTTCTTTTTGCAAATGTCTGAGCGAAGTCAAGGGCTTTCTTTTCTCTGTTAAGGATCTGAGAAAACCACTTTAACGCTTCATCGTGAGAAGTGTTGATCCACAGCGTTATGCTTTCGTCGAACGGATATGCTGCCCATGTACCCTTTCCATCTGGGTTATCGCCTGTAGGAAGCAACCTGAACGCCTGGGGTGTGCTTTTAGCTTTGGCCAACAGGTCTATCATGCGATAAGATGGAGTATCAAAAATTGTGGACCAGTCCGACACCTGGGGAATACCCTTAGAAGAAAACCGAAAGGCTACAGCCCTTGCGTGTACTGCGAGTATTCGTCTGTTTGTCTCGTCCCGTTCTACATGGGGGTTTGGTTGCCATTGCCCCCCGACAAGAACCTCTTTAGGAAAGATTACACAAGCCCCAGCAGCTTCCGCCCAAACTTCATAACCCTGTGCGCTTATAACGAAAGGCCCGCCCTTTACGGGTTGAATCAATGTTCCTTCTTTGTGGGAAAGCGTCACTCGCTGTTTAAAGGCTCTAATTTCACCCTCGTTATCCTTTAAGGCAAAAGCCTCGTTTTCGCCCAAAAAAATGACGTCTTTCCCAACAATACCAGACAGAGCGTTATAATCCTCAGCCGGTATCAACTCCTTGATTTTCTCTAATGCTTGAATTCCCATTATTCCTCCTTTTTTATGTTTCTCCCATAAACTCTTTAGCTAATCTTAAAGCTTCCTTAAAGCTTTTTGTGCGTGTCTGTAAATAATAAATGACAAGTTTTACTCTGATTTCATCCATTGTGATTTCTCTCTTAATAGTTAGGCTACGAAGACCGTTTCACAGCGGTTTCGCCGACCTCACTCGGCGGCGGCCTCCGCAGCCTGCTTGTTAATGGCTACGGGAATTAAATTTGCAGCGTTTTTGTCAGGTTCCAGACTACTGCTACTTACCTACGCCCTGTAGTGGCTTTAATTCCCGCAGCCAAGATGGATATGCGCCCCCGCCAGGTCGCTCAGTTTCGCAAGCAATTATATTAACGGCGCATGCATTGCGCGCTGGCTGTGCCGTCCCTGCTATAGCTGCCCTCACTGAGGGGCGCACACTGTTCTTGTAGCCTCTTTACTTATTGCTTTTAGCTTTTAGCTGCTTCTTGGCGTTTAATAAGGCTATATCGTTCTTGCGAAAGCTGACGTTCTTCAGTTACCAACTCGCCAATAAGCTCTGCCATTTTCCCGCTTGCTCTTTTCCCATCAAAATAGTCCAAAGCTGCGTCCTTAAAAGCCGAAGTTTTTGCAATCTTTTTGTTAATTCTTTCAACCATGCTTTCATAGTCAGGTTCACATCTTTCAGGTAATCTTTCTGTAGATATAGAGTCTCTTCCATCTGAATCGTATAGCATTTTAATCTCCTTTAAAAATTAATGTTGGTTCGTAGCCTCCCGCTTTCCTTTCTTCACCCATCACGCTATCACGGCTTGAGCCTGTGAGGTCTGATGGATGGACTTTAAACCCTTTCGCCTTCCCGGGTTTTCACATTCCCGAAGGTGTGTCTGGCTGGGTTGGTGGTTGGGATTTTTAGTTTTCGTTATAAAATTTAGCGAGCTTTCCCCAATCATATCTATAACGTACAAGCCTTTGGCAACTCAGGGTCATATCAAGCGGTTTATTAAGCCTGTCGTACCTTTCTCTTATTTCCTGAAACTGGCCGGCTGTAAACCTTACACCGTTTTGGTCAACCACCTCTTTGGTGCTTTCATCTATTGCAAAATACATTTTAAACCTCCTTTTTGATTTAGGCTAATCCTTTTCGACTTTGGCTTATTATAGGCACAAACCAAAAACGGTGTCAAGAGTTATTTTGAATTATTATTCATTTTATTCCATTCCAGACAAGAATAATAGTTCTTGACATTAGCCAACCCTTATGGTACTTATTGATACCATTGATTTTAAATTACAGGAGGGCAACCTTTGAAAGTAAGAAATTATAGACACAAACTATTAAGCGCCATTAGGAAAAATGGCTGGAGAAACAAAGATTTAGTTAAGGGGACAGGCATAGAACATGCCCGCTTCAGCCGGATAATCACCGGCCTATACGACCCAACTCAAGAAGAACGGCAAAAAATAAGTAAATTTTTGAGGACGGCGCAGAAAGAGCTGTTCTAAGGAGCTATGTCCTGGAGTGGCTAAAACAGGAGGTAAAGCCATGAACCATGTAACGCAAGGGCGTAATTTAATTATGCTTGAAGCAGAGTCTGTTGGTGATTTGCTTTATATGGTAGAATTTTTAATTAAACAATGTCCGCCAAAAGGAAAAGAATTGTTTAAGCGTCTGCAAGCGCAACCTGGAAATGGATTTACAGTCTGGCAAGAACTAAAAGACAACACCAGGGAAATATTATATGGAGATTAAATCAATGACAGAATACAAACCAAAACTTTACGAACAAAGAATAAGCCCTGAGTTAAGCAGAGACTTATGGATTATGGGTATTAGTTTGTTTATAGGATTTGTACTCGGTTTTTTATTTTGCGCCATGTGGTTTTAGTTGTTGACTTTTTTAAAATGTTTTAGTAGTGGGGGAATATGAAACTAATGATGAAATGCGTAAAACTAATAAAACTTGCAAGACAGAGAAGCTCTCAGGAATCTTTTAACAGTAATGTTAAGAGCGGTATCGCAACCGATCATGTTCCTGAGAGCTTCTGTTTTTTGGAGGTGTCAAATCAAGTGGTTTAAACATATCTCAGATAGCCTTGATGATCCTTTTATATTTGACCTGATGGATAGGTTTGGAGCTGATGGATATTTAGTGTTTTTTGGGGTTTTAGAAATCTACAGTCGGGAGTTTAAAACAAAACACGATTGGAAGTTAAACGTAACACGATCATATCTCAGTCGAAAGTTAAACAAAAGACAATCCACACTCGTTATGAAGTGTTTGAAACACATTCAAAAGTCGGGCAAGTGGGAAATAACCTTTAATGACGAACAAGTTATTGTTTTTATTCCTAAATTCACGGAAATAATAGGGGAGTGGACGAGGCGTAAACTCCGTAGTCCCTCCGCAGACGCTCCGAAAATCCTCAAGACAGAAGAAGAAGCAGAAGAAGAAGCAGAAGAAGATATACCCCTTAAGGGAAAGGGGTATAAGCCCCCTCCCTGTCCACAAAAAAAAATAATTGGACTTTATCATAAAATATTACCGAGTCTTCCGCATATTGAATCATGGCCGGACGCTTCTGAAAATCACTTAAGGACACGCTGGCGAGAAGATCCTAAAAGGCAGATTATAGAAAATTGGGCGCTGGCGAGAAGATCCTAAAAGGCAGATTATAGAAAATTGGGAAAAGTTTTTTATATATGTTGGTAAGAGTAAATTTTTAATGGGTGACAACGACACCGGCTGGACGGCTGATCTATTCTGGTTGGTGCGCCCGACTAATTTTGCAAAAGTATTAAGCGGTAAATATAACGACAAAAAAGGTAATATTAGAAACCCATATGAGGATTTTATTAATGAGACAATCAAAGAATGATGTAGCTAAGTTCGCAACTTTTATGAAAGCTTTTGAGATTAATTGTAGTGTTCCAGAAATAACAAAAGATCAACTTAATCTTTATTTTACAGTTTTAAAACAATTTCCAATGGAAGAAGTTGCGAAAGCTTTTACAAAAGTTATGTATGATTGGATTTATAACAGGATGCCAGCGGTAGGCGTCTTTGTTAAAGCAATTGAGTCGCAACAACCAGCAATAGAAGCCTTGGCAGCAATACAAGCAACAGAGGTTTTATGTCAGATCCGGCAGCGGGGAGCTTCCTGGCAACCAAATTTTGACGATAAAATAACAACATGGCTAATGGAAAAAAGATTCCCATGGTCAGCTCTATGTAGTAATATGAAGGAATCTGAGGAAAAGTGGTTTGTTAAGGATTTTATAGAAGCTTATCGGGTTGTTAGTAATAATAAAACAGATTTATTAATTACAGACTCACCAGAAAAATTAACGCAAATAACCAACAATCTCTTTAAAGACACCGAAAAGGAAATAGGATGGACCCATACCAAAAAGGCATAGTTGTAGGAATTTTCCTCTGTCTGTTAATTATCCTGGTTACTTACGGATATTACATAATTTTCAAAAGAGATCAGAAGGCTAAACAAGAATGTTTATGTCCGCAAGATCATTATAATATATTTTATTGCAGATATTTTAAAGAGGGAATGTGTGAATATCCGCTGGAAGAAAAGGAGGGGTAATGAATATAAACTACATGCTGATTGTTATTTCTTTTGTTACGCTCGCTATATTTGGGCCTTTTGTTGGAGTTGAAGTAACTGAAAAGCGCATGATTAGAGAGCGAAAACATATAATTGAGGCTTTAATGGAGGCCCAGGATATTGAAAGGAACAGGCTGAAAAAAATAAACGAGGCTCATATGGAAGCTATTGAAAACTATAAAAAAGAAAAGGGGATGAATAATGGATAGGAGCTCTGAAGATATAATTAATGATTTTACAATGAGGGAAGGTGCAGCGTTAAAAAAAGAGGAAATGCTCAAACATCCTCTGCCCGTAAATCCCACAGGTATGCCCTCGGGAACCAAACAGATCCAGGTTAAAATATCAGAATTTTTAAATCAGGTTAATATTGCATTTTCAACGAAAATTGATTCTTTTACCATTTCACCGCACGCAGCTATCCAGATGGCCGCAAATATTGAAAAAATGGCTAAGAAAATTTTAACCGTTCCACCGAAAGGGATAACAAAACAATGAAAAGGCGTGAATGGGTATATGTTATGTCACCATCGGCTTACGAAATGTCCTGCGACTTATGCAATGGCGAGGTCGAGTGGTCTGAATTCCAGGGCCTTGTATGGTGTTGGCGCTGCTTAAAAGACACCAGGGGCAACCCTGGGGTGTTCGGCGGTCCAATCGGGATAGAGGCTTGTAGGTTGCTTGGAATAAGTTTTGACAGGATACACCTAAAAACAGGCAAAAGAATTAAATATAACTTTCACAAGACAGACCTAAATACAGGGGAAAGCATTAAATATAACTTAAAGGGGGTAGAATGATTACTGAAAGCGAGATAATGAGTTTATTGAATATTGGCAGGGGTATGGTTGTTCAAAAGTTTGACGATGCAGTTAGCGAAGTTATAACTGACATTTACGACCACAATTCGTCTGATAAAGTCAGGACAATTACGGTCCAGATGAAAATCGCCCCAACAAACGATTCGAGGAACATCGTCGGGATTGAAGTGGGAACCGACATTAAGAACCCGAAAAGCAAGCCTTTTGTCACAGCGGCAATGCTTGAAACGGATGAAAAAGGGAAGGTTGTTGCCAGGGAGCTGCAACCACAGCAAACCCCGCTTCCACTTAAACCAAAGGTTATCGATTTCGACAAACAATAACAACTAAAACAGGAGGAAAAGGCAATGGCATTAACACCAGAAACTATTGATAAAATTTTAGATATCAACAAGGCTGAAAGGTTTTCACTCGGAGAACAAGAATATTCAACAAAAAAGCTGTTTCCAATTTTACTACCACTTCCATATCAACCGGAAACGCTTTATATTAATACGCTGACCGGCCTTGCCGATTATGTTGAGGAAAAAATAGACAAAACCAAGGACCCGGTTTTTTGTATTCTCAATCACACAGTGGTTCAGCTTATAAGCCACCTGGACAACGACAAGCGGCGGGAAATTTATATAGAGGCAAGGATGGATTTAGCCGCGTTTAAGTTTGGAGTTCAATTTGACCCCGAAACTTTTATTATAAATTTACAATCTCAGTTTAAAGATATTCAACCTCTGGACGCAAAAGAAAGGATTTTAGACTTTTTAACAACCATCAATTCTTCAGAAATTAAAAAATACGTTGATGATGGAGTAAGCAAAACGCTTCATATTAAAGCCGGACTTACCTCTGGATCAGACGAAACGGCGCCGGTATCTGTTCCCGCGGGACCGCTTTTATTAAAACCATACCGAACTTTCAGAGAAGTCGATCAGCCGGAATCAAACTTTATATTCAGGATGCACAAAGGAAACGACGGAAAGCCCACAGCGGTGCTTTATGAAGCCGACGGCGAAGCCTGGACGCTGGCAGCAATTCAAAACATTAAAGAATGGCTGGAAAGAAATACAGCGGGCGTTCCGGTAATTGCCTAATGAAATATAAAATAATTTTACCCTATCCTCTCCCAACCTGGAACCGAATATTAACCATGACCAGGTGGGAGAGAAAGAGGTTGATCAAATGAAGTGGACCGAACAAGAATTAATAAAATTAAAAAACTATTATTTAAACACCCACAGCGATTTTTTTAATCTAAAAGAGCTATCTCTTCTTTTAGGTAGATCAAAGGGTGCCACATCACACAAGGCGACGCGCCTAAATATAACAAATCCGAAAAGAAAGGATAATATAAAAGAGAAGGGGCGCGCAGCAAAATCAATGAAAAAGAGGATTGCCAATGGTGAACAAATAAAGAGGTTTACCGGCAAACAACACACACCGGAAGCAAAAAAAAACATCAGCTTAAAAAAGAAACAAAATTGGAGAAACCCAAAATCTCTATATAATCAAGACAAATATAGGCAACAACTAAGTGATCGTTTCAGTGGACCTAAAAACCATAAACAAAATCCATATAGTAATGCAAGGGGCGGGAAAAGAAAAGACTTAAACAGTCAATATTTTCGTTCTGCATGGGAAGCCAATATTGCAAGATATTTGAACTTTCTATTAACAATAGACGAAATTAAATCCTGGGAATATGAGCCGGACACCTTCTGGTTTGAGAAAATAAAAAGAGGAGTAAGGTCATACACCCCTGATTTTAAAATAAATAATGAGTATTATATAGAGGTTAAGGGGTATATGGACGACAAAAGCAAAACAAAATTAAAAAGAATGGCTAAGTATTACCCAAACATTAAAATAGAAATATTAGATGAAAACCGCTATAAAAAAATAAACAAGGATTTTAAATACATTATCCCGTTTTGGGAACACGGAAAAAAGTCGAAGAAATCAGGGAAAAACAGACAAAAATCGCCTCTGGAAAGCCGGAGATTACAGTAATAACAATAGAAACGTAAAGGTGGGGTATGTCAATTTACGGAAACGAAAAAGATATTGTAGTCGGCCTTACAGAGAAAATTGACGACGAAAAATATAAATCAATTCTCTATACGGATGGGGAAAACGATTTTTGGGTATCAAGAAGATATCACACCCGCGAACACTTAAGAGACAATGACTACTCGGTGTTTATTAAACCATGGCTGGCCAAAAAAATAGGGATAATTTAATGACTGACGTTGAATTGTTAATACAAGAGTACAGGAAGTGCCATATTCCATATAAAGTCGTGGTGTATCTATGTGGATGCAAATATATTTACATTACAGATAAAGAAAATCGGATATTAGAGAATCACTCTTTCTGCCCGGATCATGAAGTAGGGAAAAAATATATGTTGTTGTGGTGTGATGCCTGTGGCGTTGCTTTAAGGGTAATTCCGCGAGCTGGATATCGTCAAAAATGGTGCGTTGCCTGCGCAAAGGACTATTTAAAGCAATACAACCAAAAGATGTGGCAGGAAAAACACGGCAAGAAAAACAAAAAGGTCCTCGTGCCGATAGCTCAAAGACTCCTCGCCTTAAAAAAAGAAAAAAGCATGGACAAATACAGGTACCGCATGTTTTTAAAAAGCCTGGGCCGGCTACTACCTGTGGTTGAAACACCGATATTGGATAAACTTATCCATGAAACCAGATCCGAAAAATAAACATAAAAAGAAAAAGCCGGTTGATTGGACGGGTTTTGCTTATCCAAAGCTGGCCGTTAAACTTTCTCCTTACGAATACTCTAAACTTAAACAAAGGGTTCACGCCCTGGACGGCTGGCACTGTGTTAATCCTAATTGCTCAGAGATCTATCGCAGATCGGAGCTACACTTCCATCACATCGTTCCCAGGGGAAGGCTCAGGCTGGATATATCAGAAAATGGTGTAACTTTATGCCCTGCGTGCCACAGACTTGTTGAAGATAAGATCTTATGCTTAAATTTCCCCGAAATAATAAAAAACAGAAAAAAGAGTTGACATTAGGTTTTTGCTATTTTAAATTTCCCTTTACGTTTCTTTTCATAATTACCCTCCATTGGGCGCGGGGCCGTCCACCTCGCGCCTAAACTTCAATAAGGGGCTATATGACACCAGAATTTATAACCCTTCATCATAGCCTAAGCACCGACGGAAAATCCTACAATACCTCTGCCATCAGAAAATGGCACACCGGCCTTCATCCAGATAGTCCATATCGTAACAAACCCATGCGAGATATCGGATACCACTTTATGATTGAATTGGTTAGGGACCGTTACGAGATCATTATCGGCAGATTGTGGAACGAAAACGGAGCCCACTGTAAACAGAATAATATGAATAGCCGCAGCCTGGGTATTTGTTTTATTGGTAATTATGACAATGATCCACTGCCAGTTGCAATGCTTGCCTGCGGTTTAAAGCTGGTTATGGCGTTAAGGCAGACATTCGAAATACCAGCGGCAAAGGTATTTGGACACACAGAGCTGGCACCCTGGAAGACCTGCCCTGGTAAACGATTTAACATTGAAGCCTTTAGGGGAAAATAATGTGTAAATTTTTAAGCAATTTATTTAATAAACCGCCCAGCGTGAGTCAACCAAACGTAGAGGTGGGCGACAGATATAAATACGCCCTGCTTGTTGGGATTAATAAGTACAGACCTGATCTTAATTGTGATTTACGCGGGTGCTGTAACGATGTGGAACACCTAAGAACCGTCTTAATTGAGCAGTTCAATTTCGATGCGGATAATATTCGAGTAGTTACAGACGAAAGAGCAACGCATAATAATATTATAGACCGGCTGATATGGTTGGTGGACCATGAGAACAGTGAGCTTGTGTTTCAATACTCGGGACACGGCTCACAGGTAAGGGATAGAGACGGAGACGAGCTAAACGACGGTTTAGACGAAATCTTATGTCCCCACGATATAAATTGGGATTTACCACTTACCGATGATTATTTATCCGAAATATTCAAGGAAATTCCTCAAAATTCATCCCTTACTTGCATAATTGATGCTTGCCATTCCGGAAGCATGACCCGGGACATCAACAATCCAACAAAGCAACAGCCAAGATTTTTAGCACCCCCCAGGGACATACAGATGCGGAGCGCCGGGAGAGAACTACAAAACAGGAAAATAGGAACCAGAGCGATAGAACTAAACCATGTTTTGCTATCCGGCTGTAGGGATAATCAAACATCAGCAGACGCTTATATAAACGACACCTGGCAGGGCGCATTTACACACAACCTCATTAAACATATTCACCCGGCAAAATCATGGAACGATATTTATTCAGATGTTTTACTCGATGTTGAAGCGGGTGGATTTACGCAAATTCCTCAATTCAACGGAAAAGCTATTAATGAAAGGCTGATCTTTGGAGGCATATAACATTAAAGGAGGTTGTGATGGCAAAAGGAGTACCCAAGAGAGACGGATCGGGTAAGGGCAAGAGGGCCAATAAAGGCAGGGGCGGCTGTAAAACCCCACAAAAAGGAGGCAAAGGCAGAAAATGAGAAAATCTCTATTTATAATAATTGCAATAGTTTTTTTATTTACAGGCTGTACGGGCATGAACGCATTTCTGGAATCAGAATCAGGGCAAGCCGTCATAGACCATGGTGGAATCATTGCCGGGGTGATGGTGGGCTCCAACAACCTGGATAAGATCGACGAAGTGGTTGAGATTTGCGATGCTTATCTGAAAGCAGACAATGAAACCGTAAGTCAAGCTGCATTAGAGTACGCTGCAACGTATATCTTTAAAAATTACGGGCAGACTACGCAAAACATGGTACTCATGGCAGAAGTTCAAAAGCTGGTAGGTGTCTTTCTCAAAACTGACGGAACGCTTGGCTTTCTTGACAATTATAATTCGGTATTATTGGGTAAGTTCGTCTTTTCTTTCCGTAACGGTATAGCTATGGCAACACCGAGACAGACTAAATTTATTCGGAGATAGGCTATCATCCCCATGTTACTTAGGTTTCGTTTCATGGGCTATATGTGGTGGACGGGGCTAAGAGGCAAAGCGCCACTTACCTTGACGGTAGCGCAGCCGTTTTAATCCATCACATATCATTTTAACCGAAGGGTTTACGTTAACCAATAAAACAGGAGAAAAATAAAATGACAGGATGGAAAACAAAACTTGGTTCAGGAGGTGTTCTTTGTACCGGCGTTGCAATGATAATTGCAGGATTTGTCGGTGAGCCCGTTAATCCAGACAAGATGTATCAGGGCGCTATGGTTTGTTTTAGCGCTCTTACAGCTCTTGGAATCGGTCACAAGGTCGAAAAGGCCGCTAAGAAATAATGTTAGGTATCAAGTACGAAGGTCCCGAGGTCCCCTTACACGCGATTGAAGCTTTTTGGCGAGCAACTAAAGAGGAAATAGATCGTTGTGCAGGGGGCTGAGGTCCTGGAAAAGTAGGGGACTGGATTGTCCCTGACACAGTATGGGGCGGATTAAGCATTAAGCGGGCCTGACGGATCCATGACTTTGAAGTGGACGCGGGCGTCCCTAAAGTAATCACAGATACAAAATTTCACGGAAATATGATAATAATCATTTACAGTTGTACCAGGTGGCAGTGGTTAAAAAGTCTCAGGATCTCACAGGCCGATTTTTATCATTTCATGGTTCATCGTTTCGGAGATTATAACCGGGCCTTGGATATAAGCTGTAGAGAAATTAATTTTATGTAATCAAACAGTCAGGGAGGGGCATTTGAAGAAAAAGCGCGGAGTACTCGCAAGGCTGAGAAAGAAAATAGGGATCAGGGAGAGAAAACCGAAACCGAAACCGCCAGTAAAACCGCAAACAAGTTATCCTGCAGGTGGATATTCGGATCCGGAACCAAGGCGAAAACGGATGCAGAAGATCTTTGACTTTGGGTTGAGACGGAAGAAAAATGACTAAATGAGAACCATATATAATCCAAACGAAATAATCATCAAGGGTAATATAGCTGAACTCGTCCTGTATGATACTAAAGGCAAAGAACGAGCCCGAGCGATAATTGATGCCGAAGACACTGAGAAAGTTAAAGGCTTTAAGTGGTGTCTTTGTTCGAGAAAGGGGAAGATCGATTGCGTACAAACAAAAAGGGACAGGAGTCACGAGACGATATCAAACGTAATAATGGGGTTTAAATCCAGCAAGGAGAGAATGATAGACCATAAAGACAGAAATCCTTTAAATAACAGAAAGTCTAACCTCAGGGTTTGTATAAGGGCGGAAAATAATAGGAATACCGGTCTTAGTAAAAATAACACATCGGGATTTAAGGGCGTATTTTGGCTTAAGGATATAAAACAATGGATGGTGAGAATAACTGCAAACAAAAAACCCATTTATCTCGGTTGTTTTAAAGACAGGACTGAAGCGGCTATTGTCTATAATAAAGCAGCCCTAAAGTATCATGGAGAGTTTGCCAGCTTGAACCAAATATAAGAAGAAATAATTATGGTTAAAAAAAAGAAAAAAGCAAAGCTTTCCCCCATGCAGGACAAGTTTATTCATAACCTTATCAAAGGTATGACTCAGGAAAAGGCTTATATTAAAGCTGGTTACGCGCCAAAAGCCGCAAGAAAAAATGCTTCCCGGCTGATGACAAATGATAACATTGTCAAGGAATTAGCAATCAGGAAGGCCCGCGCTACGAAATTAGCAGATGTTAACGCAGCCAATATCATAAAAGGCATTGCTCAGATCGCGTTCTTTGATATTAGGAAGATCTATAACAGGGACGGTACTCTTAAGAAACTTCATGAGATTGACAAGAATACAGCAGCAGCGCTCGTCGGTGTTGATGTTCAAGAAAGCATTATCTATGGCCAGTTCACTAAAAAGATTAAAATGTCTGATAAGCTTAAGGCTCTTGAATATCTGGCAAAGTTTGAGGGGTTGTTCGAAAAGGATAATAAGCAGAAGGGTGAAGGGTTTGCAGAGACTTTCAGCAACCTTCTTGATGAAATTGACGGCAAAACAGCTCGGATAAACCAAAAATGAAGCCCTTAATAATAGGAATGAGCAAAGAAGACTTTGGGGAAAACGCTCCTGATCATACACTGGACGGAACGCCGATTATATATGATCCTGTAAACTATGGGGTAGTAATAATAGCCCAAAAAAAGAATAAGTTTCGCAATGCTGAACGCGGAAAGACAGCCAGGGTAAACCAGAATGAATGAAGATAATCTCATACCGTATAACGACACACTGGTCTTAAACCAGAGACGAGGCCCTCGGAAATGGCAATTTTTCGCAATTCCCCAAAAAATGGCAGTCTCAGAAAGGCCTATAATCATTAGGGAAAATGATGGGTGCCCCACGGGCGAGAGACTTGAAAGTTTAAATGGTTGTTACGGTGGAATGAGCGATGTTATATGGGATACATATAAAAACGTATTTCCTCGTGAGTATCAAGCACTATTAAACGATCCGTCGATAGAGCTGATTTTCATTAAAGGTGGGGTACTCTTTAAGAGAACCGAACGAAATGAAAAAAGAAACAAAAGAACTTAAACAGTTTAAGAATAACATGGCCAACCAAAAGTGGCGGCTCAACAATCTGTATTGGATCGTCAACGAAAAGGGCGAGAAGGTTAAGTTCCGTCCGAATATGGTCCAGCAGATTCTATACAAGTTCTTATGGTTCCTTTCCATCATCCTGAAATCAAGACAGCATGGCGTCACAACCTTCTTTTGTATCCTCTTTCTTGACATCTGCCTATTCAACTCCAACATGAGGGCCGGTATAATCGCTCATAACAGGGAAGATGCCGAGGCTTTCTTTAAAGATAAAGTTAAGTTTGCCTATGATAACCTCCCAAAAGAGATAAAAGACGTCATTACGGCGAAAACCGACTCCGCCAGAGAGCTTCTATTCAACAATAACTCTGCCATTAGGGTAGGTACAAGCCTTAGATCAGGCACTTTACAGTATTTACATATCTCTGAGTTCGGAAAGCTATGTAAGAAGTTTCCGGATAAAGCAAAAGAGATCGTCACCGGTGCATTAAACACTGTTCACGCCGGGCAGTTTATAGCCATTGAATCAACCGCAGAAGGTAACGAAGGATATTTCTTTGATTATTGCCAGGCTGCGAAGAAGAAGAAAGAAGGCAAGGTTAAATTAACCATGCTCGACTTCAAGTTCTTTTTCTTCCCATGGTGGCAAGATCCCCGTAATACCCTGGACGCTCAGGTTGTTATCCCGAAACCTCTTGAGGCTTATTTTAAATCCCTTAAAGATAAACATAGTATCGCCCTGGATGGAAAGCAGCAAGCATGGTACTCGAAGAAGTGGGAAACCCAGGGCGACGAAATGAAGCGAGAGCATCCCTCGACACCCGAGGAAGCTTTCGAGGCCAGGATTGAAGGTGCATACTTTACAAGTCAATTCCAGAGGATCTATAAAGAGAAACGAATTACCATCTTTCCGACCGAAGAAGGATATCCGATTGATACCTGGTGGGACCTGGGGTTAAGAGCCAGCGATACAACGGCTATATGGTTTTCGCAAACAATCGGCAATATGATACACCTTATTGATTTCTATGAGAATTACAACGAAGGCCTACCCTTCTATAAGGATATTTTAAGAGACACCGGCTATAAGTTCGGGAAACATACCGGACCGCACGATATTAACAACACAGAATGGGGAACAGGCAAGACTCGCGTTGAAAGAGCTTTGGAATTGGGGATAGATTTCGAAGTGGCTCCAAAGTTGAGAAAGGATATTCAAGACGATGCGGACCAGATATCCGCTGCCAGGTCTATCCTGCCTCACTGTATCTTCCATGAGAAGAACTGCGCAGCCGGAATTAAGGCTTTAGAGAACTATCGCAGAGAATGGGACGATAAGCGCGGCACATATCGAGACAAACCTTATCACAATTGGGCCAGTAACCCGGCTGATGCGTTTATAACCATGGCAGTAGCACATGAGTTTGCAAATACTGCGGCAGACTTTTCACCTAAAAGAAAAAGAGCAGCATAATGATTGAAATAGCAACATTAAATACATGGGTCCAAGAAGCTCAATGGGCGGCAAGGGATTGGAGAGCGCAAGCATGGCGTTGTTCAGAAATGTATGATGGTGGTAAGGCTCAATGGACGCAAGAGGATTATGACGCTGCCATTGATGCTGGGATCGATCCTGTCACCATTAATAGAACATTTCCTGCGGTCAATCTATTGTTGGGATATGAAGCTATCAATAAATATGATATCACGGCGAAGGCCAGGACGATCAAAGATTCCGAAGTATCTCAGATAATGACCGAGAGCATTAAGTTTATAATGGATCAATGCAGCGGCACATATCTTATATCCCAGGCCTTTAAAGATCAGATTATACCTGGCTTTGGCTGTCTGTCTCCAACTCTTAACCGTGATCCTCGCAAGGAAAAGATTACCCTTAAGTACCGTGATTGGAAAGAAATGTGGGGAGATCCTTTTTCTCCGCCATGGTGGAGCCCTGATTCCACAAAATATGTCTTTCAACAGCGTTGGGTTGACCTTTCCTCTGTTAAGGCGATGTTTAAAGAGAAGTCACAAGCGCTTCAAGCCAAGTTTGACGAGCTATCAGGCGCACAGTCAGACACATACAGCTCTTTTTTTGATGATGAAGCAAGCTATATCGAAGAAAACAGGCGACAAATGGCCGGATCCGGTTGGGTTGAGGCAGAGAGGAAAAGGGTAAGGCCTGTAGAAATGTGGTATCCTATGGACGAAACGCGGACGTTTGCATCCTTCTTGGACGGTACCGTGATCGAGTTGGATGAATTAGATCTGAACGAACAATTCCAAATCGTTCAACAGGCGCAACAGGTCGTTATGGCAACAGTTAAGAAAATGTATGTCTGTACCTTCATTGATGATTTAATATTAATGCAACAGCGCTCACCGTTCCCGCATGATGAATATCCGTTTATTCCCTTCCTTGGATATATTGACAGGTTTAATACTCCATACGGAGTGCCAAAACAAATAATGGGCCAGGATGAAGAAGTTAATAAAAGACGGTCCATGGCGCTTGCTTTCCTAAAATCCAGGAGAGTAACGGTAGAGGAAGGTGTTGCAAAGGATAAAGACGGCCTGCAGCGAGTTTATGAAGAAGCAAACAAGTTAGACGGCTTTGTTGTTGTTAAAAAAGGAATGATAGATAAAATAAAGATTCACGAACAAGCTGAACTTGCACCCTCACAGACCGCAATCTTACAGCAGGATGAACGAGAGATCCAGGAAATGTCCGGGGCCAACAGTGAAAGCTCTGGATTTAAAACGCCTGCACTTTCCGGTATAGCCCTTGAAAAGAAAATTACCCAGGGCGCAACCACAACAGCTACTTTATTTGATAATAAGCGCAGATCCTTACACATGATTGGTGAGCAGGTAGTGGCCAATGTTCAAGGATTTTGGTCTGCTCCAAAGGTGTTGAGGATAACCGATAGATTAAGTGGCGCTGAAAGATTTGTTCAGCTTAATCAAAAGGTTATTGGCGAGAATAAACAGATTACAATTCGGAATGATATCACTCAGGGCAAGTATGATACGGTCATATCAGATCAACCACAGAGCGATACTGTCCGTGAACAAAACATGAACTTGATTATTGAGTGGGTCAAGAAATCTCCCCCGGAAATCATCCCTCAATTGATGTCCATGGCGTTCGAAATGTCTAATATTCCAAACAAAGATATGCTACTTGCTAAGATTAAACCATTGTTAGGTGAGAAGTATGAGGATGAAGACTTGACGCCAGAAGAAATTAAGGATAGAAATCAGAAACAAATGGAGGCGGCTCAAAAGAAACAACAGGAAGCCGAGCAACTTCAGAAGGCTGGTATCCACCTGGAACTGAACCAAAAACAACTTGAAAATATTGAGCTTAAGGCCAAAATACAGAAAATATTAATAGATGCCAAAATAGATATGGAAGAAGCGAAGCTCAAAGGTGATCAATTCAGGGTGGATGCAATCGCGAAAGGCTTTGAAATGACACAGAAAGCATTAGAGCACATATCTAAACCCCAGGGGGCTATTCAATGAGCTGGACCAAATTGATAGACTTTGCAGTGGGCTTTTTGTTTGCATTGATACTGTTTGGTATCGCGCAGCTTGTATTTAGGGGAGGAATTTAATGAGACAATTAACAGCGGCAGAAGATGTGGCTTTTGAGAAACAGGCCGACAAGGAAATGCGCAGTCAAAGAATATTTCCAAACGGCAGGGATTTCAGGTGCTTTTCTGAAAGATTCAGATCTGACAATACAGGATCTTTCCGGGATAAGTACGATGATACCTTCCCGGCCTCGCCCGGATCCCCTGAATGGTTTGATCAGAGGTTTGGGAAAAAGAATGGTTAGTAAATTTATTAAATACACACTATTCATCATTGTCTTTTGCGGGTCTGCATACGTTCTTATGTATATTGCAGACATGCCGACCTTCTATAAGGCAGATGCGTGGTATAATCCAATCCACAAGGAATACCACATAGTTATTCCAAAATGAGGTTAGATAATGGAACCAGAGAATAAGATCATAGGCAGCGGTAAGCAGGAATCGTTAAAGATCAAAGAGGCCGACAATGTACCTTTGAACGCTAAACTGCGAATAAAGGAGCTTCTAAGCCTTCCCTTAAAGGAAAAGCAGGCTTTCGTTCCTCCGGTTGGATTACAACTTACCATCGGCCCGTTCGTCTATGAAGTTTCAGTTACGAACGTTTCACGGTTGAGATTCACGGCTACCCTGGTTGATGTGAACATTAAAAAGAAAGAGGAAGAAAAGAAACCTGATATCAAGGTTGTAAGTAAATGAATAGACGAATCTTTCTTAAAAAACTTGGAGTTTTAGCCGGGCTCGCCCTGGTCGCTCCAAAGGCGTTGCTTGCAGCTCCTAAGCCTGTTATTGCCGGAGGTGTAATCACAGGTCCCGGGAAGGTCAGGTTCAACAATAAAGATTATGGAGTCGTAGCGGTTAATAACAAGCTCGCAGCGAAAGTCTGGTCTAAATCTTTTTATAAAGAAGCGAAGTCCAATTCATACTTTGACGCAATTATGGGAAAAGATAAAAAGCACCTAATTCGGGTAATATAATGACTGAAGAAACAAAAACAATCGTTAAGATATTAAAAAGAATAGCCTTACACCTTGTGAAGCTGCTTGAAAAGTTTGAAAAAGGGGAGAAAGTTTGAGTACATTAAATGTCTTTATTGGTAATATAGGCAGCGGTAAATCAGTACTGGCAAACAGATTCGCCAAAGATGGAGACGTTATAGTCAATATGGATTCGATTCAACAAATGGTCGGGGGTGGCGAATATGGGCTATATGATTATAAAAAGAAGGAGATTTACCAAAATATAGAAGCGACGGCCATTTTAACGGCGCTAAGGACCGGGAATGATGTTGTCGTTGATCGTACCAATATGGATAAAGCAAGGCGAGCCAGGTATGTTGAGTATGGCAACCGATTCGGTTGTAAGATTATAGCTTATGATTGGGGACCAGGCTATCCAGAGTGCTTAGAACGCAGACAGGATGATTCTAACGGGATCCCCGCAGCAACCTGGGAGACTGTATTCCATACTATGTCTAACAACTATGAAAAGCCGTCTCTTGATGAAGGTTTTGACGTAATCTACACAGGACCAGAAAGATATAAGTTTTACGCGTTTGACTTTGACGGTACCATTGTTGAAAACGACTTTCCTACGATTGGGCCGGTTATCCCGGAAACGGTGAATAAGATCAAGCTCTTATGGCAAAACCAGGAAAACATTATTATAATATGGACCTGTAGAAGCGGGAACTTCGAGAACGAAGCCAGGGCTTTTTTACTAAAGAATAAAATTCCGTTTAACTATATAAACGAAAACCCGCTGTTTGATGTTGGCGGAAGGAAGATATTTGCACACAAATACTTTGACGATAGGAACTCATGACTTAAAAATAAACACATAACACCTGTAACCTCGAACCTTATTAACATGGATCGCATTAGGTTGAGCACTACGGGCCAAGCCGAAAACGCATAAAGCCTCCTCGGATAAAATTCTAACGATTTTTATTTGATGGGGCTTTTTTATTTTGCATCGTTGGCCGTAACGAAAAACGGTCTGAAGTATATAATTCGTTGACCTGTCCATCGATAACGGCAGGGGTCACTCGTCCAATGACCTAAACAGGAGGATGTAATGGCAGACGCAGAAGCAGCAGTAATCGTAAAAGAGGCAGAGGCAAGTCCGACAAACATAACCGATTTACCAACAGATCAAGGTAAGCCGATTAAGTTTGACTCACTTTTCGACAATGAATCAGTGTCCGAGTCTGAACTTAAGGGAGAGGAACCGTCACCGGAGGAAAAACCGGCCAGCTCCAAGTCGATAGACGACAAAGCCAAACCCAAAGAGGAAGGCGCAGAAGCAAAAAAACCTGACGAAGCAAAGCCAGGTGAAGCCGGAGAGGTTAAGGCCCCTGTAATAGAAGGGGAAGCAAAACCGATTGAAGGCGAAGGCAAGCCCGCAGAGGAAGAGGAACCGCCCGACTATTCCAAACCTCCGCCAAAAGGCTTTGTCGCATTACCTGCGCTTCAAAAGGAGCGACGGACAGTTTTAGAGCTGAAAGGTGAAATCGAGACACTTCAGGCACTAATTGAAGAAGGCACAGGGGAACTCAAGCCTGAAGGTGATGAAATTGAGAAAGAGGACCTAAAAGATTTGTCTGATGATGAATTTGAGGAACTTTTAGAGGAAGATCCTGACGCTGCAACACTCTATGAGCGAAAGCTCAGGCAACAGGAAGGCAAGGACCGTGCTGATAAAACAACGAAAGACAATCGAACCAAGGCAGAACAAGCCGAGATTGGAAATATTAATAAAGTTGTTGCTGAAATTGAAACAGCCGTTCCGGGAATATATGATGAAGGCAAAGAGGTTATGAATAATCTTGTAGAGTATGCAGAGGAAAGTGGTTTTAACGCTGCATATCTCAATGCCATGACCAACCCTGCCACGAAATTTATACTCCCAGGAAGCAAAAAAGCCTTTCTTATGGGTGAAGGTGCAGCTTCTCTTGTGACATTTATCAACAAGTCTATGGTCGCGAAGAATGAAAGTGCTACTCTGCGAGCCACAATAAGGAAAGAAGTTGAGGCAGAGGTAAAAGAAGAAAACAAGGAGTTCTTACAGAAATTTCAAGAAACCGCACGCGGTGATGGCCGCTTTATAGGCAATATACCGGGAGAAGGTGGGGAAATTGACGACAAGACAAACCTTTCGGAAGGGGATTTCCACAAAATGTCTCCCGATGCGGAACGTAAAGCTTTAGGCGGATAGCTGCGGCGTAAAGGAGAAATATTATGGCTGCAACAGAATTTGCATTAAATGATCCTTTGGCAGTTCAGCGCTGGTCAACCAGCCTTGCCAAAGAAGCGGAAGTAAAGCAATATTTCCGCAAGTTTATGGGTACGGGCGACGATGCCCTTATTAAAGTCAAAACTGAGCTCAATAAGCAGGCTGGTGAGAAAATCATCTTTGCCCTGCGTATGAAACTCGGCGGAGACGGTGCTGAGGATGATGATCAAATTGAAGGAACGAGCGCAGAGGAAGCGCTGGAATTCTTTAATGATTTTGTTTTCATCAGCCAAAGACGTAAAGGCACGAAATCAAAGGGCAAAATGTCAGAGCAGAGAGTGCCCTACAATATGCGGCTTGAAGGCCGTAACGCTCTTTCTACATGGTGGGCAGAAGATTACGACCAACAGCTTATGATGTACCTGGCTGGGGCTCGTGGTGTTGATACTTCCTTCCATGTTGGGCTTTCATGGGCAGGGCGAGCAAACAACAGTTTAAGAGCCCCGGACGCAGCACATCAGATTTATGGCGGCGCTGCTACCGGTAAGGGCGATCTTGATTCGGCTGATGGCCTGGCTTTGGGAATTGTTGAAAAGCTGGTCGCAAAAGCTGAAACTCTCGATCCAATGATCCAGCCTTTCCGCGTACAGGGAGAGAATAAGTTTGTCTTCCTTATGCACACCTTCCAGGCTTACTCACTAAGAACGTCAACCTCTGAGAATGATTGGGTTGATATTCAGAAGAACGCAGGCCTGCGCGGTGACGGAAATCACCTGTATCATAACGCTTTGGGCGAATACGCCGACGTTATCCTGCATAAACACCGAAATGTAATTCGTTTTGATGATTATGGTTCAGGTAGCGACGTTGATGCTGCAAGAGCGCTTTTCTTAGGCGCACAGGCGGCTGTAATCGCATGGGGCGGAGGCGGAGCCTTTGGCCGTTACTCCTGGAATGAGGAAACAGACGACCGTGGTAACGCTCTTGTCATTACCGCAGGGGCTATGTTCGGTTGTTCCAAGGCCAGGTTTAACAGCTTGGATTTCGGTGTAATAGCAGTTGATACTTATATCGCAGATCCGAACGCATAGACCATAAAAACCTCAATTCCCCGGAATAGAGGACCGGGGATTAACCTTGAAAACCATATAAGGAGAAATTATCATGGCTATAGTTTATCAGTCTGATGCGGTTGTAGCAGGAATTATGCCCGATCATTCGTTAGCGGGTGTGGTCCTGTGCCGCACAATAGAATTTACACCAGGCACAGAATTGGCGATAGCCGATAGTGTGCAGATGTGCCCTGTTTTCGATAATATGAAGATTCTTGGTATTGACTTGTCATATCAAGCTTTTGGCGCTTCCAGGACTCTTAATATCGGTGACGGCGGCAATGCTGATCGATTCTTTGCAGCTTTGGACGTTGCGGCTGCAGCGGCAAAAACAATGCTCGCAGATGGCGATCATGTTGAAGGTTTTAATTACGAGTATACTGGCGAGGACACGATTGACATTGTGCTTGCGGGCGGGGTGTGGCCGATTACCGTTACACTCAAAATGAACGTGTATTACAAAATGACCGGCGTTATTGGTGACGAAGGTTAAGTATTTGTTTTTATAATATTCTAACCGGGGCGGGTATTCCGCCCCGTTATCAAACAAGGAGGAACGCGCAATGAAAATACTATATGTCGGCAAGAAAGCTCCGATAACATTTAAAATGGGTTATTTGAGCAAACACTATCTATTTAAAAACAATAAAGATCCGATTCATGTTAAAACCGGTGACGCCAAAAAGATGCTTGCGGAAAATCCTAACATGCTGAAAGTCCTCGGTGATCAGGGTGGGTTTGTTTTTGTTGAAGAAGAAAAAGAAGTACCAGATTTGAAACCAATCGATAATGATAAAAAATCCGATCCGGATCTTGGTCCTGATGCAATCACCAGGGAAACCCTTGACGAACTGACAAAGGCCGAAATCGGTGAAATGGTCCTTGAAAAGTTTGGGATTGAACTTAATGTGACCAAAAACAAAGAAGCTGTTATTTCCGACACCCTTGTAATCGCAGCAGCAGCTTAAAAGGATCCTGCCATGGATGCTATTGAAATTGAACGGTTAATACGCAGAGATATAAGGGAAATCGGAGCCGTCAGGGTTGGCTCCGACGATTTTACGCGAGTAATAGCTGATGCCGTTAACCTCCTCGGCTTGAAGCTTGTCGGAGCTAACCCCACCTATTTCAATGTCCGAAAATCCCTTTCATCCCTCACTAATATCTTTATCCTACCTTCAAGTATATATGAATTCTCAGATGTTAAAGATATGGGTGACAATGCTTTGGTTGTGAGTGGTGCGGTTGATGATGGTTCGGGCGGGATAAAGATTACTCTTAATTCTGTTCATCCCTGGGAAACTGGCCACATTGTCACACATCACGACATTGGCGGGACGGTCGAAGCTAACGACACCTTTGCAATCACTGTTATTGATACCCTGAACTATACGCTTGACGGCTCGGTGTTTGAAAACACCTATACTTCAGGAGGAAAAGCTTTCAGGGAAACAGCGAATTTCTCAAAAATAGTCCGTAAACCGCTGGGAGAATCAAGCAATTATGATTTTGATACATATTATACCAGGGTTAGAAACCTTGTTATAGACGATGTTACCTTTGAAAATGATATCATAATCGAATATATCACGTTGCCCATCGCAATTACAGATATTCCAGATCGATTTCATTACGGAATTGTGTCTTACGGTGTGATCGGCCTCATTAAACTACCCAAATTCGGCACTCAGCACTATCCTGATAAGTACCTGGTGAACAAAAATCACAAAGCCTTATGGGCCAACTGTATTGAGTCTGCGGGGGATTTCAGGTCAAGTGCTGAATCAAACAATTTAAGCGATGTGAAAAGGATTAAAACGCGGATCTAATGCCACTGGAACACCTAACATATACGCCAGATTGCCGTAAGTTTAAGGTTACTCAGGACGGCCAGGACACAGGCCAGAGGGTGCTTAAAACCTTTATGGGCCGGAAAAACGTTGATCTTGGTGATGGTGTTTTCGCTCCCTATGTATGGGATGAACCAAGTCAGTCTATCCGTTACGGAGAGCTGTCTTGTGAGTTTTATTCAGCAGGCTATCAGATCATTCGGGAGTTTGGTTCTATTGAGACTCTTATAGATGATCAAAGGTTTGAGGTCCAGTATTGGGATGCTCCACAATGGCGCACACTTGATTTGTGGCAGATAGGGTTGACGGTAGACCAGCAAGACGAGCATTGCGTAATTACCCGTAATCTTTCTGATGGCGACGGCAACACTCTTGACGTTGAGTTTCTTTTCAGACCGTTCGAGAAAGTCAAAAATACTTTCCGCCTTCATGTGGTTAACGCGAATCTCTATCGGATCAGGTTTCAAAATTCAGGTATTGCCGGTGATATGGTTGAAGTTCCGACCACAACTTTAAGCGGCGACAATCTTGGGATTTATAAGCTGCTTTTTGATAATATTAAGTTTCAATGGGACTCTGACGAAATAGATATACATTCGAACTACACCGTTGAGGATCAGGCAGGCGGCAAGAAGCTTGATATTTTTATAGGTGCTTTTAGTCTTTCGGATAATGACGATATAGTTGTAAGCCCTGATACTTGGGGACCAACTACTGTAACGGATGCTGACGACGGTTTCGAACAAGATGATACTACCTGGTACGATGATAACGTCGGCTATATTGTTTGTGGTGATTTCGAAGACTCTGTGCTTGACTCCGGTCTTATGTGGACAGTTACCGACACTGATTTGCCGGGAGCAACAATAAACACCGGAACAAAGATAAATATCGATGTAACCGGAGTTGATGGCTCTGGTTGCGACGCTATTCTTAAGTTGATTGATAACAGATCTCCCGGAACGTGGGGCTCAAGCAACAGACCTTCTCAGTTAACGAAACATACTTCTGTGACGGTAGATTGGGATGAAGGAAGCACTGGAAGCCAAGACAGTCCAGAGTTAAATTTGTTTATTCAGCAAAGAATTGATGGCGATGATGGTGCAGATCCTTTTGAAAGTGGCGACAAGTTGGCATTTGTTTGGGAAGATGTTAACAGCGCATATAATCAAAGGATTTGGTGGCTTGAAGGTGATGCAGATCTTACTATTGTTTTTACGCCTGCCTCTGGCACGACGAAAGTTACTTCCGACCTCGAACTTGTATATGACGGTTATTCCAGGATAACGTCGGATTCAGAATCGCTTTTTGATGTTTACAATAAGCTTGCTTCCGATGTCGAGTTGGTCTTTGACGTTTATAATAAAATAACATCAGACGTTGAGCTTGTTTATGATCAGTCCGGGAGGACAACCTCTGACTCAGAGTCAGTGTTTGACATATTTAACAAGATAAATTCCGACATTGAGACGGTTTATGATGTGCGCAACAAGATATCTTCCGATGCTGAAGCGGTCTTTGATATATTTAACAAGGTATCCTCTGATTTAGAGCTTGTCTATGATACTTGGGGCTGGGTTATATCTGACATTGAAGCGGTCTTTGATATATTTAGCGTGGCAAGATCTGATGTTGAGATGGTATTTGATATTATCAACACAGTCAGGGCAGACTCGATTATCGTTTATGATCAGCGCGAGAGTGTATCAAGCGATATGGAGGCGGTTTATGACCAGGCCGGGCAAGTCTCGTCCGACTCAGAGCTCGTATATGACGTTAAAAATATTATTTCCTCTGATATTGAGGGAGTTTTTGACGTTTTAAATTCAATTTATGCTGATATTACCCTTAAATATGATCAATTCGAAAAGATATCAAGCGATATTGAGGCCGTTTTTGATGTAGTGGGCAAGGTAACGTCGGACTCAGAGCTTGTTTATGACATGATCGGCAGAATCGATTCGTCCATTGAGTTTGTTTTCGACGTTCTAAATAAGATAAATGCCGACTCTGTTCTTAAATATGACGTTTATCATAGGATTCTAAGTGACCTGGAACTTGTTTATGATCAATTCGAAAAGATGGATTCGGATCTTGAAGCTGTTTACGATATATACAACAAAGTTAATTCGGATCTGGAAGCGCTATTCGATGTTCTTAATAAAATGAATTCTGACTCGGAGCATGTTTTTGACATTAATATAAAGACTCTAAGCGACCTGGAACTCGTCTTTGATATAGAATCAACCAAAGCTCTTTCGGACGCCAATATTGTTTATGATGTCTTTTCGGATGCTGGGGCTGGAAAGGGCTTAAATAGATTAGGCTTATCAACGAGGTTGGACTAATGATAAAAATTGACAGATACGATCCACAAACAGGCAAGGGGTTCTATCAAATAAGCAATGGTAGAAAGATAGCCTTCAGATATAAAGACTTTAAAGATGAAAAGGCGGTATGGCCGGGATCTTTTGCAAAGCTGAAAAATGGCAAGATTGTTAAAACGATTTTATTTCCGGGAATACGATGGAAGCTTAGAAGGGCGCTTTACCATATTAAAAATTACTTTCATAAAGGAGATTAACCATGGCTATTGTAGCGGGCGACTTAGATAAATTTTTGACAGGTGCCGGGTCTGACGGCGGCGTACAGGCTGACCCTGACGCTTCCCTTGGGAGCTATAGATCATCTTCAGAGATTGTTGATGATACAGATGAAAACCTGTTTGACGATGTTGAAGGGGCCGAATCAGAACCGGGAGATACCGAGTATCGATGTTTTTGTATTCAGAATAAACACGGTTCTTTGGAGCTCCAAAACGCGAAGGTTTTTATACAAGAGGGCGACGTTGGAGGCGGTAATTCCATAGAGTTTGCAGTGGAAGTGCCCGAGACGACAGGCCTTACAGACGGGGATGCTCAATCAATAGTAGACGAATCTACCGAGCCGTCTGATATTGACACTACGAATCATAACGGGACCGGTTCAGGTATAAGTGATTGGTCAACGGCCACATCATATGCAACAGGCGTTTCGATTGATCTTGGTGCGCATGACGTTAACCTGGGTGTTAATGAACTTATATTCGTATGGATTAAGCGGATTATAGGTGCGGCGGCTCCGGCAGCGGCAGCGGTTGACTTCACGATCAGGATCGAAGGCGACACAGCAGCTTAAAAGGGAATATCATGGCAAACGAAGTCACTGAAAACAACTTGACCATTGAAATCGCCGGTGTGGGTGCAGGTGCGATTGATTCGGATTGGAGCTATGCCGACGATCCTAACGACCGCGGGTTGAAAATTATGTCAATACAGTTCTCACCAGCGGCAACAGGTGATAAATGTGTTATAAAAGAAGGGGATGAAGACGGTCCCGAAATCTTCAATCCGCTTTGTGCAGACGTTTACGATTCAAAAATAAAGTATTTTCATGGCAAAAAGAAACACCCTTTCTTAGATTTTGGCGATGGTGTTTATACAGCCGGGGCTAAGGTTGTTATAGAGCTTGCCGAAAGAAGGTAATATGAAAAAAATCATTCATGCAATTTTAATCGTTTTTATGGCTGTGAGTTTTGCTCACGCGGGATCTCAGCAAGCGTCTTCAACTCTTGCATCAGCAATCATTGTAAATGCCAGGGCATATCTAAACGAAGCAACGGCTACGTTTTGGACCGATGTTGAAATGTTACAGTGGCTTAACGATGGTCTTGTTGATTTAGTAGGCCGGAGTCATTGCCTCGAAGATACAGAAGATATCAATCTTGTCGCGAACCAGGTGGAATATTCCATTACATCAACCTATCTTGTCGTGAAAGCAGTACGATATGTTGACTCTAACGATATAGAAAGAGGGTTGAAAACAGGAAAACCGGCGGAAGTTGGCTGGATTGAAAACGTGCAGGTGCCTGTGCATTGGTATGATTGGGCCGGGGAAATAGGGGTTTATCCTACTCTTAGCAGCGTTACGAGCGAAAAGGTTACTCTTTACCTCGTAACAAGACCTACGGCCATAGCTTCCGGTGTCGCTGTGCCGACTCCGGCAATATATGACAAAGCGCTTACTTTATACATTGTTGCTCAGGCCTGGGCGAAGGATAGGCAAATGAGTAAATATGGCCAGGCGATAGGCCGATATCATGCTGAACTTGATCGGTACCGGCAGGATCTTCTTGTAACAACGGAAAAGCCGAAACAATAAATTCAAAAGAGGTTTATTATGCTGAAAAAAATATCTATAATAATTATCGCTTTATTTATAACGGTTTCAGCTTTTGCAGGATCTCAGCAAACGTCCTCAACGACAGCCGAAACAATAATCGAAAACGCAAGATCGTATCTTAGCGGCACAGGTTCAGATGTATTTTGGAATGATGAAAGGCTGTTGCGTTGGCTCAATGACGGTCTTGTGGACCTGGTTAGTAGAAGCCACTGCCTCGAAAATACAGAAGATATCAGCCTGATTGCAAATCAAACCGAATATGCAATTACATCAACCTATATTGTTGTAAAAGCGGTTCATTATGTTTCGGCAACAGGTGTATCGAAAGCTCTTATCAGGGGTGCTCCGGAAAGTGTCGGCCTTGTAAGCAACATAGGAGAGCCTGCTTATTGGTACGATTGGGCCGGGAAACTTGGCGCTTATCCTGCATTGACCGGCGTAACCACTGAAAAAATTACTGTTTATTTAGTAACCAGGCCCGAGGCTATTATTATAAGCGCTTCAATTCCGATTCCAGCAATATACGATAAAGCACTTGTTATGTATGTTGTTGCCCAGGCCTGGGCCAAAAGCAACCAGATGGAAAAATCTGCCAAGATCATGGCGCTGTACCAGGCGGAGCTTGATAGAAGTAGGCAAGACTTTCTTACTATGCCGAAGGAGCCCACGCAATAATGAAAAAATTACTTATATACATATCGCTGTTTTTCTTTCTGTTTTCAGGAGCTTTGGCACAAGAACAGCAAAAACAGTCTCAAATTCCAGATGATAAGCTGCACAAAGAGCAATTCAAGCTTGATGGTGCATGGCTACCTGATCACGACCCGGCGGAAATAGGACCTTCAAACTTTTCAGATATTGTAAATCTGCGGTATGGCGCAAACCATCCTGTTGGAGTGCTGGGCTATACGGAAATTTCAACATCTATCATTACAACGTACACAGATATTAGAAATGGACACCAGCTCAGGACAGACGGAGCGCAAAAGTCATACGTTCTTGTTAACTCACAAGACAGCTCAGGAAACGGCAGAGTCTTCCAAAACTTAGCTGTAGTCCCAGCTCAGGGAAACTTTGAAACTGCGCCGATACATATCGACGCAGCAGGCGCAGGGTTGGGCCGGTTTTCAGACGCTCCGCAAGGCAACGTGGCATATTGTAATGGAAAAGAGTCTTATATCTACGGCGGCGAGGAAATCAGGATTGGGGCTCTGTTTACCGTAGAAGAACAGTTGGGCTCCGAACTAATACCCGCCCAGGAAAATCGAGACTTTTCGTCGCCGTCAAATTGGGAGAATTTCAACCTTACCTCATGGGACGAAACCGACGATCTTAGCATAACAGCAAGCACATCTGGTCTGGAAGGCGGCATTTCAAGCACATATGTACCCATGACAACCGGGCATCTATACCGCATTGCCTTTGATGCTGCAAACATTGAAGATTATTGGACTTTTGAAGAAGCATATACTTATAGAATAGGCTCTGTTAATTCTAACGGGGCATACTCACTTCCTTATCTTGCCCAAGGCACCGGAGGACTTTCTTTTAAATCTGGTATTTTTGGGGCGGAGGGTGACTTTGACAACTTTTCGGTTAAAAGCATTGGCTACCCTTTTAATAATCCAATAGACTATACCGAACAGGCTAATAATTCTCTTGATACTGCAGGCAATATCATTCCTATTGGAACCCGAAAGCTGTGGATGATATTCACTACTCGGCCAGTGCAGGGCTTTAATTATACAATTAAAACAGTCAACACAGCTGGATCACAAACACTTTGCGCTGTATGGACGGGAGACGCATTTACCGGAGTTTCAAACTTCGACGACGGCACGAAAGGGGTAACTTCATATTCATTAGGGCAAAGCGGCTCAATGACGTTTGATTCAACGGTTAGTATAGCCAAACCGTACCACTTGGAAGGTATTTACCTTTATGCTTATTTATTTATACTTTCTGACGGTAGCGCTGAAATTTCCCACGTTTCAGCCGATGCACCATGGCAACCAGTTGTAGATGTATGGGACGGCGTTTTAAGACAACCAATACAGTTCCAGGTTGAGTCTGCTTCTCAGTTCGAAGATTATACGCTCGCAGTTAATTATCAATCAGATATCGAAATTCCTATCGGTGGCGTTTTAGACGGCCTTTTAAGCACAGATAACGTTGTGGTTATGTTCAGCGACCGGATGGCTGGTATTCGTTTTCAAATGCTTGCGGGGTTAATTAATGAAAACGCGGCGGACGCTACTGTTAAATATCATACCGGATCAGATTGGGCAACCGTAGGTGCATCATTAATAGATGAAACAGACAACGCAGGCGATACCATTGGAAAGACAGGCTTAATTTCTTGGAGTCCGCCTGACATAGAAGATGAACACCCCATAACGTTGTTTGGTGTGACCGGTTATGCCTATCAATTCACTTTCAGCGCGACTTTATCCGGGACAAAGGGCGTTCCTTTAACGGAAGATCCAGAGGTTCTTGTCGATCTTGTCACCGGAATACCTGCACAGAAAGTCGTAAAACCCTTTAAGTTTCCATCTGTATATAAAAACCGAGTGCTTTTGTGCGCTTTTACCGAAGGAAAGGAGGGAAATAGGGTTGATTATTCATCCTCGAACGCACCAGATGTTTTTAACGGGTTTGATTCGAGTATGGACGGTCTTCAGTCTCTATATTTTGGCAACTCTGACACTCTTACAGCAGGCACTCAACTTTATAATAGATACGGTTCAAATGTTTTTGCTATATGGCTGGCACTTAAGGAAACCAGCACATACATTTTAACCGGTGATACTCCCGAAGATTTTAAGGTGTTTCCGGTATCATTTACGGTTGGTTGTCCAGCTCCCTTAACTTTGGCCACGGCAGAGGTTGGATTTGAAGCTGTCCAGGGTATTCAAAGAAACGTTGCCTTTTGGGTTTCTCATTCAGGGCCGGTTATGTTTGATGGATCTGTTTTATTCCCTATTCCTGGGGTTGATAAATACTTTGATCCCGCCGAGTCTGTGTGTGTCAACTTTGAATATTTAGAAAATGCAAGGGGCTGGTATGACACCACTTATCGAGAATACAATATCCTCCTCCCCTCCGGTTCGTCCCAGGTCGCTAATAATCTTTGGCTGGCTTACGATATAGTAAAGAAAAAATGGTTTAAAAAATATACAGGGGTAGCGGAAACGCCACAAGCTGCGTTCCAGGTTGCCGACGGCGAGGGTAATAAATATGTGTATGCCGGAATAGATACAGGCTATATGATGCGGTTAGAATATGGCGACAGCTTTGGATCGACAATGCTTTATAGCTTCACTACAGGTGATTTCTTGCCATCCAAAAATATATGGGACAAAACACTTCTCCGACAGATAAAGATTATTACCAGGGCGAACAGTGAGGACACCCTTGATGTTTATAATTATCAAGACACGGCTAACACGTCAGGGGGTGCGGTGTTTAACGACATAAGCCTTGCCACGGACAATCTCAGGTTGGCGAAGGTTACAGCTCCCTTAAATATATATGGATGGTCGTACAGGTTTAAGTTTCAACTTTCAGGCAATACTGTTGAGAGAGCCTTTGAGCCGATTGTGTGGGGATTACAATGGCAGTACGTCAGGGATGATCTGGAGAATTGAATTGAGTGGAAACAGAACTGGAAACTTGCCCTGTCTGCGAAGGGGAACATATCGTAGAGAAAATCTTAAATGGTAAAATTTGCTACTATGCGGATAGAATAACAGCAATAAAAGAACCATGTGAATTTTGTAATGGCAGCGGGGTTGTCACAAAAGAAAAATTGGGGAATTCGAAATGAGTGGAACTGACATAATAGGATTAGTCTTGGCAGGAATGATGGCTTTTGTGTGGTGGCAAGTTCGCAAAAACCAGGGCAGTTTAAGAACAGCTTTATATAAAAAGGATGGTATTTCAGTGTACGTTACTAAAGGTGAGTGTAAAGATTCGCACGTTAAACTTGATAAATCTATATGCGATAAATTCGACGGTTTTAGAAAAGATATGAAAGAAATGGACGGTAAACGAGAGTTAGCCCGGAGGGAAGATTCGATATGGAAAGAGAAGATGAGCCGGGCTTTAGGTAGGATTGAGGGCATGTTGGAAAATCATACCTAAGAAGGGAAACAAGATGAATATTAAAACTGTTTTAGGCTCAGTCGTTATTCTTATCAGTATCGTAACCGCTGTTGTTGGCGCTGAAAAATATCTTGCGAAAGCCTCCGAACTTCATGCCACCAACTTAAGGCTTGATTATAAAATCAACAGGGATATTCGGAACGATACGGCAACTCAAATATATGATATAGAAAAGCAATACGGCACAGACGAAACGAAAATGCCTGAAATAATAAGGAAAAGATATCGAGATCTTAAAGACACCTTAAAGGCTGTTGAAAAAGCGCTTGAACAAATAAGAAATATCCAACTTCAAAAAGGGAGCTAAACAATGAGATCCTGGGCCAACAATCCAAGATACCAGAGAGCACGACAAAAGATTATGACTTTAAGGCCTGAGCACAGGGCGATTTTAAGCACCGTGTCGGCAGATCCGGAATTCGCAGCCGAAAACATGAGGAAAGGTATTCAAAGCATGATCCTAAACACACAGAATACCAACAGAGAAAGAGGGTTTAAGTCTCTGCAAAAAGAAAGAAAAAGGCGTAATATCCTGTCCGACAAACGCGTCGCTATGGCTGATAGAGACTTGTCTTATGGTAAAGGCCAGGGAAAAAAGGCCTTTGCTATTGGCTTAGGCAATCTTGGTTTGTCGTCATATGGGGCACACAAACAGAAGGGAAGGGACGATAAGATCCTGGAAGAACTGGAAACAATGAATGACCGCTATGATAATGCCGGTCTTAACCGTGGTATTAGAGACATGGACAGGCTGGGGACGTTGGGAATTCATCGGTTTAAAAATTATAGGGGCGATATTCCTGATTACCTCGATATGGAACAATAGGAGATCAAGCCATGTACGATCAAATAGGAGCAGTTACGGGGTTGAGAAGAAGGTCAAGCGCTGAAGATATTATAAACGCCCAAACGCCTTATCTTCCTGCCAGGGTGCAAGCAAAGAAAGATAAAGAGTTTGCCGAAAAAGCTTTTATAGCCAGCGAAGCGCAAGCTGATAGGGACTTTGCTTTAGGTGAGAAGCAACTTGCTATAGACGACGAGACAGCTCACGATGCAAGAAAGCACCAGAACAGGGCAAACAATCTCGGATATGCCAACCTCGGGCTTAATATTTTAAGTGAAACCGGGGCTATGGGCGATATCTATGATGCAATAATGGACTTTTTTTAGGAAAAAATTATGAAGACAATATCAAAAGAAGAAATGTTAAAGCGTATAATTGCTCTTGCGCAAAGGCAAGGATTAAACAGGCAGAAGGGCGGGATAACTGGAAGACGGAGCCGAAGACTTCTATCTGGTGATATCGATCCAAGACAATTAGGCGTTGGCCTGGGGTTGCGAAGGTCCAGACCGGAAGCTGAGGCTATACCGGATGAGGCTATACCGGAAGCCGAGACAGTAGAAGCTCCGACCAGGCCTGATAGGGCTGTAATTGATACAAATCCGCAAGGCGAAGGCAGAGGCCCTACCTCGCCAGATATGCCTGACTCAAACCCTATCCAGGCACGAATGAGCAGGGACTATATGAACCCTGAGCTTGAAAGCTTCGGTAAAAAAATTGCCGGGAAAGGTTTATTGGCCGCTGCGGGTGGAGCATATCTTAATGCAGGACTTGGCGGAGTAGTCCCGGCAATGATGAACCCGACATATGGCGCTGGATATGGTCTTTATAAAGCAGTAGACGCCGCAACAGATGCGCAACACAGAGGAAAGCAGCTTGAAAATGTTTTTTCAGAACAGGGTTTTGGTTTTGGTGATACCTATGTTCAAGATCAAATAACGCAAGCACAAGATTATGATGAATATTCAAAAGATCCTGATGTTATGGCCGCATACACGGCTCCACCCTCTGAACATTTAGACCCAGGGGTTTTGGAGGCAATTTCTCACGATCCTACCTGGGCGGATAAGTTTGGACTGTCAAAGCGAGTCAGAAATCAAGCCGAAAGAGAAGGGGACGCTGATTTTAATATTAGTGACCCATGGGGACCGGACAATAAGCATGGCCCTGGGACACCAGGATATGAAGCGGCAGGAATAGGAATAGAAAACGAAATGGCCGCTATTGAAGCCGGGGTTGACGTTTTCGGAGATCGAAAGTCTGATCGACAAGCTGACCGACAAGCAGCGGCAGATGTTGATCCCTCTGAAATGTCAGCTTTAGGAACGGACGCGGAAGGTGTTGTGGACTTTGATAGCAGATACGGCGGATATAAGGATGATGGTAGCTGGAACGTTGGAGGGCGAGAAGACGGTCCAGATACAACAGCACCCGGGACACAAAACCTTGACGACGATTTTAGCGGTATCAGTGCCGATATTGACGGGTCTGGTGGCGGAGAAAGTGACGCGAAATGATAAAGCGGCTTAATCATAACGAGATTAAAGAGATTTATCCTAAGCTATACTTTGGGTGCTTTGACAAACAAGCGCCTATTTTAATGCCTCCGGTGATGCTTACAGCCGAAGACGAGTTTAAAACATATGGTTTTACGGCGGGATTTTCTTTCAACAGCACCACAATCTATATCAATGCAACCGGGATGCTTCCAGAATACAGGACCAAAAAGCGGGCGGCACAAATCAATAAGGAATTTCACCAAACGTTTAAGAAGATGGGAGCAAAGCACCTTATGGGCCATATCGAAAACAAGAATAAAAAAGCCTTGTTTACAGCGCTTCTTTCAGGTTATTTAATCACAGGCTTTAGAACAGCCAGCGATGGTAAACAATATCTAATAATAACACAAAAATTGTAGGGGTGGATCATGGGTAATCAACAAGTCGTACACGCTTTAGATGTTTTATCTCGTACAGTTCGTGGTTTAGGTAGGGATAAAAGCCGGTCGGATATAGCATTAAAGAGCCTTGGATTGAGGGGAAGACAGCAAGAGTATGACATAGGCCGTCAATCTGTGATCGATGATAGAGCATCCGAAATGTACGAACAGGAAAAACCAGGGCGCGAGCTGAAAAGCAAAGAAGATGTTGCAGCTTCACAGGCTTATAATCGGCAATTATCGTCTTCAGATCTTGTTCGGTCAGCCGAAGGCGCTGAATTTATGTTCTATAAGAATAAAGACGGCACTATTAATATCGACAAGCTTGCTACTGATTTGAATTATGATGTTAATAAAGATGAACCAGGCAAGTATAAATACTTTCACAAAGGAACGAATAGGCCTGTTATTCATGGTGAAGCTGGTCCCGAAGTGCAGGCCTGGGCGATTGCTAACACAAGCGGCAAAAGAGCGAAAAGGGCAAAGATAGAGAAGCTTGACGAAGCCTTAGCTGACAACCAGATCAATCAAGCTCAATATAATAAAAACATTGCTCAGATTGAAGCTGACTCAAACAATCCTCAAAAACTTATTCAGCAGGCGCAAACAAGAATATCCTCACTCAATCCATACGCGGCTACAAAGTGGGGGAAAGCCGGGATTGCAAAAGATAATGCAAGGATTGAAAAGCTACAAACCGAAATGAGAGCAGCGGCCTTGGTAACGAAAAACGCGCGGATCAAAGCTTCAATATCGGCCAAAGATACCAGATCGACACTACAGAAGAACGCTCAATACATGGCAAGCATTGTTCCTGGTCTTAATGAAGAACAGGCTATGGAAAAGCTTATGGGCGATAAGAAAGCTGCTAATATGGTAACAGCTTTTATAAAAGCAATTGATGGGATGGATCCAACAAAGAAATATGATCCGATCAAAAATGCAGAAGAAACCAAAAGACTTAAAGACGTATATCAAATTGATAAGTTTATATCGACAAGCTTAAAACCACAACAAAAGACGATTGTTAAACGGGGTGTAGATGAAAACGGCAAAGAGGTAGTCCAGTACGATGATGGTACTTATGGGTATGCAAAAGAACAAAATCATGAGTCAAAACATTAAAAATTATGTCAATTAATCCAAAGAAAATAACGTGGTACAACGAACCCCCTGAAATAGATCCAACAAAGATAACCTGGGAAGGGGAAGAACCTGAGCCGAAAGAGCCTCAAAAGGCTGTGGGCCTTGGCAAACAAATGGCCGGTGCCTTCATGGAATTTGGCGAATCTTTGTTCGAAGGCGAAGAACAAGGAGAGTCCGATTATGCCGAAGTTGACCCAGCTACAGGATTAGTCCCAGAACTCACATTTAAAAGAGTTGGCACACAGATGTTTCGCAATGCGGCCCAGGGGTTAGGAGATATGGCCCAGGGTGCGATAGGTGAAGCGGAACACATGAAAAGCTATGCAAAAAGCGAACCTGAGCCATACAAGAAAAAAGAAGGACCGAGCCAGGCGTATGAATTAAGAAAGCCGGAAATTGCATTTAACGTTTTATCAGATACCGAAAAAGCTCTTTTTGGTAAAGAGCTGCGGCAAGCAGAAAAAGACAAGGGATCTCCATTAACTTCCAGGGAACGCGAGGACCTAAAAAGAGATTATTCTGTAAAAATCAGGGACGAGAGCATAGAGACTTATGAAAAATGGGTAGAAACATTGCCGGAACCTCTACCTGGTAGCTCAGGAATAATTGAAACCGCTGCAGGCGGTGTGTCAAGATTCGGTCCTGGTATGGCCTTAACTGCCCTTAATATCCCCGCTGGCACGATATCGATGTTTAATCAGATATACGGGCAGAAACGCAAAGAGCTGGTTGATGCTGGTATTGATAAAGAGCTTGCAAGGGAAATTGGCCTGCTTACCTCTGCAATAAATACACCTTTGGAACAGGCCGGATCTATCTTTCAAATCAAAATGTTGAAGACGATCTTTTCCAAGACCGGGGCCAAAATGGGTTTTGGAAAACGCCTCAGACAGTTCATAGGTGTTTTGGGTGCCAATATCACAGGTGAAGGCTTAGAGGAATATTTACAGCAATATCCTGATGAAATAGCCAATCTCTATGCAGCTAACCATGAGAAGACCGGCGCAGAAATAGCCAAGATAGTTTTAAACGAATTTCCGGCGATTCATAAAAAAGCAAAGAAGGCTATGAAGGTGGGAGCCGTTGGTGGTGCTATGCTTACCGGTGGCGTCCAGGTTGCAGGATCTCCCTTTGTTATTGCCGATTATAAAAGAGAACTTAAAGCCAATAAAGACGAGAAAGAAACCGACCTGACCAGGAAAACAGAGCAATTAAAAGAGGCTCTTGACGGTGGGCAAATTACTCGCGAACAATTAGAAGGCGAGCTTAAAGACCTACCGAAAGATGATATTCTTTACGACGCAATAAACGAGGTCCTTTCAACCACAAAACCCACGAAGGCCGAAAAGCCGACGGTTGAAGAACCAACGACTACAGACTTTCAGACAAGAAGGCGTAATCAAGAGAAAATCAAAGAGTTTGAAGCGGAGCAAGAGGAAGATCAGCGGGTTGAAAAGCTGGGCGGTATCGAGGAACAAATAACACAAGCCGGTGAATTCATTACAGAAAAGCGCGAGGAAGATAAATACTGGAAGGGCGTTGAAGCTAATATTGAACAGCAGCGAAAAGAAGGCGAGATTGCCAAGGGCCGGAAAAAGTATGGAGCAAGACCAACGACATTACAACAGGTCGAAGTTGCAGAGGAAGCAGAACGGCAAGCAAATGAGAAATATTGGGCTACCGTTAAAACTGATATCCAGGAACAACAAAAGAAAAGAGACGAAGGGCAACCGCCTGTAATCTCTGAAGCAGATCGCCGCGTAGCGAAAGTGCCCGCACCCAAAAAGACTGATGTAGCTCTTGCGGGTGCGGGTACGACTATTGAATTACGGCCTACAGAGAGGAAATCCAAGGTCGACGAGTCTGTTGGTGATAGTGTTCTTGCTAACTCCAATCTTTTTGGCAATCGCTCTAATACTAAAACCCTGCAGTCTGAGAGTTTTAATTCGCTCAAGCGGGACAGACAGCAGATGATACTTTCTTCTGTGAGATCCTCGTTCAACGATCCGCAAGTTCTCAGGGCGATTATCAAGACTATCCCCGTTGATGTGATGAACGGCCTCGTCGGAAGCCAGTGGACGCCCGATGGTTTGCTCCATAACAAAACGATGCTCACCCATAGGCTTTCCATTCCGAGTGACGTATCTATACCTAAGCCTGTAATCAGTTTCGTTGATTCTCTTTCTTCCACAATCAAAAGAATTTCTGCAAGAGACGCAACAGAAAAAGCGGACTTGACCTTTCCTGGAACTCCAATTTCTACTAAAAGTGATTCCACAATTAAAACAGACATACTTCCTGATGGTAGACATATAGCTTCCTCTAAAATTGGTGATCAAGAAATTAAGGTTGATATTAACCCATCTGAAAAACAAAAGCAAGCAGGAAATTATTTAAAAGGGGCAATCCATATTCAGGGCATGGAGATTGCCATTGAAAACCCGAAAGGATCTCAGCGCAAAGGCGTTGCTCCTGACGGGAAAAAATGGTCAATCGAAATGAAACATCATTACGGATATTTCAACCGTACCGAAGGCAAAGACGGTGATCAGATTGATACCTTTGTCGGTCCCGATACTGAAAGTCCTAATGTTTATATTGTTGATCAGGTTGAACCAGGAACAGGCAAGTTTGACGAGCACAAGGTAATGACCGGCTTTTCAAGTGAAGAAGCTGCCAAAGAGGGTTATCTTGCCAATTATGAAGAAGGCTGGCAGGGCTTTGGTGATATTACTGAAATGTCAGTTGAGAAGTTTAAGAACTGGCTTTCCTGGGGAAAACAGAAAAAACCTGTTGGATATCCAACAGAAAGTTGGAGATCTCCAACAGATAAATTGGAGAAAACTAAGGCAGAAAAGATCGTCCAACCTCCGGCCTCTGAGAAGGGCAAAGAAACGTGGGAAATGACACTTTCTGAATATGAATCGCTACACGGAAAGCCACGGAAGGGGGCAACGTCCTATACTGAGAATACCTTTCACAAAAACGCTGTGCATACGGCTATTAACCAGGGCAAACCCGTTCCAGAATCAGTCCTTAAAGATTATCCTGATTTACAAAGAAAGGCCCTACCCGAGACACCTAAAACGGAAAAGGTCGCAGAAAAGGCCCCACAGGAAGCCAAGGCGCTCCTAAAACGGGAACAAATAGAAATCACGCCCGAGCATGGCAAGGGCTTAAAGTATGAATCAGAAGTTCAGATCTCCGAAACCGGCGAAGTTGTTAAAGTGAAAGAGGATGCCGGGCAAGCTCTTGAAGATATCGACGAGAGGATACTTTCACTCAAAATCTTAAGGGATTGTATTTAATGAAACGAATGTCGCAAGCGGCTCTTAAGAAGAAGGTTGAAAAGAAAGGCCTTGAAGTAACAAGGAATAAGAGCAGCATAAAAACAAAACCGAAAAAGCCGGTTATAGTCCAGGAGAAAAAGCCGGACCTGACATCGGGCGTTATGTTGAAGTCTGCAAACGTTGTAATAGATATGGCCCAAAGCCTCGCAGTTTCAGCAGATAAAATGTCTGAATCAACCGCTACGGTTGCACAGATCGTACAGGCCATACAGGAAGATCTAAATAAAACTCCGGAACCGGTAACGCAATTGGCGCCGGTAGCAGTTGGAAACCCTAAAAAGCGCAAATGGAGATTTACCACAATCAGGGATAGGTATAATTACATTAAACAGATTGTGGTTGAGGAATTATAAATAAATGGCCATAGCAGTATTGACAAATAAGCCTACGGTTATCGATAACGCTGAATCAACCGCACAGTGGGACGGTGACACGTTCGTTTTAGAGGCGGATAATAAGGTCCAGGGCGACAATTCCGTTGCCTGCATTTTCACTCCCAGCGCCTCACAAGAGGTATGGGTTGATGGTTCCTGGGATTTGTCGGGCGGGGAACATCTAAGACTCTGGATGAACAACACCATAACTGCGTATTTACAGAGTGAAGCTCTTGACGGGATACAGATTTTTGTCTCTGATGGAACTAACGAGGACTATTGGACAGTGGGCGGCGCAGATACTTACGGCGGTGGATGGAAACAATTTGTTGTTGATACTACCTCGACACCCACAGAAGATAATGGAGCCGTTCATTCGACTATCACAAGAATCGGTATCAGAATGAATGTTCATACCCGGCCCAAAAACGCGACTAATTTATGGTTAGATGCGTGGACCTATGGCGACGGGTACACTGTCACAGGCGGCACAAGTGGGGACGACATTGATTGGAGTCATGTTGCGGATCTTGATTTGGTTGATGCCTTTGGGATTGTAACAAGAATAGACGATATATATTTTTTCGCAGGGGCCGTCATAGTCGGTAACGGCGCAACTACAACATATTTTGCGTCCGGGCAAAAAGTCCAGTTTAAAGATTTGCCTGTTAATTCAACCCTGTATGGCGTTACTTTCGAGGGAAGTGCCTGTAATATCGATATAGCTGGTGGCTCTTATGGAGCAGCAGCAGCGCAGGACTTCTTCATCGATGCCAGCGACACGAACCTTAACAGTTTTGATTTAACAGGCGTTCAATTCGAAAAGGCCAGCTCTGCTATATTTGCGGCAGGCGAAAATATAACAAGTAATGTCTTTAATAATTGCGGGCAAATAACACCAGGACTATCTATTTTTCAAAACAATACTATTGGTGGTTATACCGGGACCTTAGCGGCTGTACTTGCCCCGGCGGTAGTAACCAACTTTAAAAATAATATCTATGTAAACAATACCGACGTCACAAACGATCCAGCGGCGATTGAATATGACGCCGTTGGTTCTTATGGCTCAGATGGTGACACTTTTGACAATAACGATTATGACGTTTTAAACTCCGACAATGCTGCAACAATTACAGATACCAATTTTGTCATTGATCGAGGATATAAGATTTTAACAGTAAGCGGCTCAGATTTCACCACGATTGGAGCAGCCGACAATAATATAGGGACAAAGTTCGTAGCAACAGGCACAGATGCAGGGGGAACAGGAACAGCGACCGAAGTGTTAGTTCTTAATAAAGCCAACGAATCGAACCCGTCAACAGCCAATAACACAGGGACAAATGCAGATACTTTATTCGTCGGAGCTGTCCCGGTATCCGTAACGGTGCTTAATGATGATACGGGGCTACCGATTGGCACAACTTGTCGAGTGCGCGTAATGTTAGACTCAGACAAGAGCCCTATATTAAGTATAGCCTGCAATGCCAGTGGGATAGCGGCAACAACATACAGCGGCGCGACGCCCGTTGATATAGTCGGATGGGCAAGAGAATTTAATATATCGGCTCCTGATTTTGTGCAGCAGAATTTTAGTGGCGAGATAACATCTTCAGGGTTCAGTTTAACAATAAGATTAAAACCAATTTAGAAAAGGAGAATTAAATGTCTATTTATGATACTGATGCTGACAGCGCAACAGCAATCGCAGCCTGGCTCGCACAATACAAAGTGGCAGCATCGGGGGCGATAACCTTTGTTACAGGGACTCATACGTTTCACGTTAAGTGGATCAACCGAGCTTTGCAAAAGCTGGCTTGGGATTTTATAATTTCCGGTGATGATGAAGTCAACCTGTCTTTCCCTAACCCGTCAAAGGAAGAAGCGTTGGGCAAGATTGTTACACTGAACGATCACACGACCGACTATGGTATCAACTACACGGTGACGGATACGGTCATGGAGCAGCATTTCGGCGGCTCAGTGTCCCAAAATGACGGCGATGATATCTATTACGGTGTAATTGTTTACGGTTCTAATTCGACACCCATCCCGCTGAAAATCATCCAGGATAATGTCGAGCTGACTTCACATTGGGGTACAGGCAAGAATCAAACGGCCTCTAATATTCTATTGCGTATCATGGTTAAGGGCCGCGATACGGGTGTGGATATTGATAATTTATTGATTAATGTTAAAGCCTCTACCTGGCTGGAAACTTACGCAGTGTGGGAAACAGGGCTGGCTTTAGGTGAATCGGTTGCCTCTATTATTACAGAAGATGATCCACAAAATACCACTGTATTAGGTACCGTACAGGCATACGGGATTTCTAAATCAGAAGGGTACAACCTCCTTGATCTTGACGGAAACGGGAACAAGCCCTTTTTGGGCGAGTGGTCGTATTCTCCGCAATCATCTAAAAAAGCCTTATATGAGTTTGTTAAAGCTATCCTTGTTGACGGATCCACTGACACACTCTATGGCGTCGATGGAGATTTATGGACCGGGCGCGTTTATGACTGTTCGATTGTGTCGGGTGCAGGCACCCACGTTCAAAATGAAACATGCTCCTGGGGTACAGGCGCAACGGCGGGTACTGGCAACTTAGTTGGCGTTGACGCCTTAGCGGGTGGCTCTACGGCTCGTTATATTCTGCACTTGAATACAGGGGTGCCCCCTGCCAGCGGTTTAACCATCACCGGTAACGGTTCAGCCACAGCGGTACTTGACGCCGATGCTGTTAAACTTACTACCAACCCTAATCACCTGGCTCAGTTTACAGGTGCCTGGATCGGTGCGTATGGTATCGGTTTTGACTCTAACGAGATCGGCTCGGTAGATTCATTTAAAGATTTAGACGGTAATACGGTTACGCCTCCAAACAATGTGGCCATACAGGGGACCGTTGAGGCTCTGGACGCAGCGGACACCCTGCATGTACTTCTTGCGCCTAAAGATGCTGTTCTTAATGCGCCAGACTATACGGTTTATACCTGTGTCGGTGAGATTGTTACCTCGGCAGTAATTCGGGTTAATGAAACCATTTCGCCGGATACTCCACAAACAGGATGGTTCGGCGTACTGAAAGATGGGACCTCGACCTATAAGTTTTATGAGTATGATTCATGGTCTTCCGGTACCGATACATTCAATTTAGTTGGAACTGTTACTGATGATGCAATTGTCGCAAGCGATCCAGGCTTTCACTGCATCTTTTATGACGCAATGACAGGCGGCGGGACCACAAAATCGCTTTCAAACTCCCTGGTGTATTCGTCTGATATTGATGTTGTTGGCTGGATTCGCCACGGTGATGCTTCCGGGGTTGATAAGTTTATCGCTATATCTGGAACGATTGGATCCGGAGGGTTTAGCTTCTCTGGCACGATGGAAGCCGAGGTTTAATGTACTCAGTTGATTGGGTATCTAAGATATTTACCATTCCTCAAAGCGATTTAGCTTTTTTGAGTGGTAATAATTATGCCCTTAGCCTGGTGGACGTACACAAAGAACTCAGGCGTTTGGAGTGGTCGTTCACGGATGGGCTATGGGCCTTACGAATAGCTAATTGGTACGAGACTGTCACATTATCCGGGATAGCGAAAACGCCGTCCGTGGAAATTATAAACGGATACACGTTTGATTTTACAGGCAATAATTATAATGTGATTCTAACTGACTACGATAACAACTTGATTGATGTTTATATCCCGTCAAACGGGATTAGCATATTAAGCAACAATTCAGTAGGTAAGCAGACTATTTCCGTCGGCAGCGGGCTGACCACAGAGGAACATGATCAACTAATGGTTTTAGATACCGATTACCTGAAAGATGTAATTGACGGCAAAAAGGCTCTGGTTAAAAACGGATCTACATGGGAGCTGATTATTTATGATCCTGCAGACGATATAACGCCCATTTTAAACAAAGAAATGAAGGATAAAGACGGCGCCGATATCTCAGACTTAACGGCGGGCATTTTGGCCCAGGAGCTTGCAAACAGTGTTTAATTTGCAACCCGGCCAGGGTTTAGGCTTTAGCGCAAGTAAGCAAATGGCCTTTGGCCTTGGAACGTTGGGCGGAATAGTTGAGGCCGTTAAAAAGACAGCCAAAGACGGCGGGGCCTATCTTGCGGAAAAGGCAAAGATCCTCCGGGAAGATGTGGAAATGCTTGAAACTATAATTCAATCTTTTATCGCGGGAATATTTGACGATGATATCTAATAAATGTTTCAAACTGGCTAAGATATCGAGGGACGAACGAACCGAAATTAACGGCCTGGTCGATGATCTTGTCGAATTAGGCATGGAAGATCGGAAGGCAGCGCTTAAGGTTGTCGGGGAAAAACTGGCAGAGGCTCAAAAAGATCGTGTTGATATTATTGAGTTTATCAGAAAGAACATGTCGGACAAGCCGATAGCGCCGGTCAAGAAAGCCGACTTTTTCACAGCTTTCAATGAAACGGTGGACGAGGTTAAAACTGTATCTCCCGTTGGAGATTTTGTTGAAGCCTTTTTTGGCAAGGTTGGAGTTCCAACACAATACGGAGCGCTTTTTAATGCCATTAAAAAATACGACGTAAAGATCAGCGTTGTTAATAATATAAAGGCAAGGCCGACTTCTATCGCAGTTTACAGTAACAGGACGAACAGAATATTTATTAACAGGGGCCTACTCGAAAAGGCAGAAAGAACCGCCGACAAATTTGACCAGCCGCTCGCGCATGAGGCAATTCATGCTCTTATTAATAACGTTATCAAGACACAAAGCGGATCCTATGAAACGCTCCATAAAGACCTCGTTGAATTTTACGATACATTAAAAACACACGTTGATACCGCCCCGACATATGTTAAAAAAATATTCACAGAGATAGATACCGGCAGAGCAAAAGTTGACGAGCTCGCAACATACGGTCTTACCAATAAAACCTTTGCTAACTGGTTGAATTCAATCGGAGCCAAAGGCGTTAAAAATGAGTCTCAAACCCTATGGGGCCAGCTTAAAGATATTATCCTTAAAGCCATAGAAAAGGTTACTGGCCGGACCAAACTTGGCGAATTAAACGAGATCCTTGACGCTGTTATCGAGGAAATAGAGCTTGCAACCGAGTTGGCACCGGTCAAAATTACCCGGCAAGAGAAAAGACGGCTGTTTAATCTTCACTTAAAGGGCAAGCCCACAGCTAAAGACCTTGGAGAAACACAAACTATCGTTTTAACGGGTGGGCTCCCTGGTGCGGGTAAAACAAGCGGCTCTATTGATATGGGGATAGACCTGAAAGTTTTTGTCGATCCTAATGCTGATCAGGTAAAAGTTGATTTAGGCCACGACCAGGGCGAAGAAGCTGTCGCATATCACGAAGAAGCAAAAAAGATTTCAGGCGTAATCTTAAATAGAGCCATAAAAAAGGGACACCATGTAGCTTATGATTCGCTTTTAGGCAATTATGAAAAAGCAAAAGGATATATAGAAAAGGTACTTGAACAAGGTGGGGAAGCTCACATTGGCTTTACTGACATTGACGCGGAAACTTCTCAGGTTAGAGTAAGATTGCGTAAAATGGCCCAGGAAGAAGAAGCCCGGGCAGAAGGTCGCGAAGTTGTTGGCCGTAAAGTTCCATTGAGTGCCTCTGTAAAGGCCTATAATTATTCACTTCCTACGTTTCGACAGTTGTTTAAGGAATACAAAGATAATCATAACGTTATCTTTGAAATGTCTGATAATAATGTGGACGGTCGGGACTCTATTCAAGTATTTAAACATGAAAAAGGAAAAACTGAGGTTTTAGACAAGAATTTGTTTGACAAATTCAAAAAATTGGATTATATTAAGACTGAAGCTAAGGGGGTAATACGCTATGAAAGAAAACCTAAAAAAACTGAGCAAGAAATTGAAGAAAGACTCCCGAAAATTCGAGGGCGTGTCCGGGTTATTAAACCGGGATCCGAATCTGACCTTCAGCGAGGATATGAGCAAGAGACTGTTCAGCGCAAGCCGGTGGACCAAACCCGGAAATCACCTACCGAAGAAGACCAAGAATCCGTATCACCCGGAATACGAGAGATAACCAAACCTGTAGAAGATTCAACCCCCACCGAACTACTTGCCGACTTTAAAAGGCAAGAAAGAGAGATTAAGGGCAAAGAAGTTGTTGACAACCTTACCGTCCTTGCCGACGAGCTGAAGGCTGTTAGCGATATCCTTGGCCAAAAGGGTGAATTTTCTACAGAATTCAACCCGGATAAATGGGAACAGATAAAGCCTCATTTACACAAAGCCTTGAAAGCAGCTATCGCAGCGGGTAAAAGTGGATCTGAATTTGTTAAAATTATGATTGATACTCTTTCCTTAAAGGGAAAGGTGTATATTGAGAAATTTATAAAAGAAGAAATGGGAAAGGAGGCCACAGGTGGATCTATCGTTGAAGGTGTTGAAGGCGTCGGAACTGTCACTACAGGAATTGAAGAACCTGAACCCGGAGGAATTGGAGATAGAGAATCCGGAGAACTACCCGGAGTGGGAAAGCCATCTGCAATGGCTACTGGAAAACCACCCGCAGGACACCCGGAAGCTGTTTCAGGAAGACCGGGACCAGCTCAAACAGATATTGCTCCGGATAGTGCAGAGGTCGTCGATACTGACATCGATACTGCGCCTGCAGGGGAAGATGGAACCAGACCAGATCGAGGAAGTGGTGTACGCAAAGATAGTGGCGCCGTCGGACGGCCCGGCAAGCGGTCAGAATCCACCCAGGAGCCTGGCGAACGAGCTGGAACTGCAAATCTTAGGGACGATGACAGCCTAACAAAGAAAGAAGATCAAAACCACGTTATCGAAGCGGGCGACCTTATGTTTCCGCGCGGTGACGTAACTAAAATCAAGACCAATATAAAAGCAATTCGACTTGTTAAACAGCTCGAATCCGAAAATCGTAATCCTACCGTTGAAGAAAAGAAGGCCCTGGCTCAGTATGTTGGCTGGGGCGCTTTCGCTCAAAAGGTTTTTACCCGCAAATACGACAACTTCCTAAAGAATTCTTCCGATATCAAAAAGCCTGAAAACTATTTCAGTAGATATGGGGATGATCTTAAAAAATACGAGGAATGGAAAAGCAAGTACGGAAGACACCTTCATCCCAGGCTTAACGGCTTATTGACTCAGGAAGAATGGGACAGCGCCGCAGAGTCCACCCTAAACGCTCATTACACATCACGCAAGGTTATCAATTCTATTTGGGACATTGCCGAACATTTCGGCTTTAAAGGCGGGACTGTTTTAGAGCCCGCTGCCGGTGTCGGTCACTTCTTTGGTTTAATGCCCGAAGCTATGCGCAATAATTCTGCCCTGGTAGGTGTCGAATTAGATACAATCACAGGAAAAATACTTGAAAAGCTATATCCGCAGGCTCGAATTCAAATAACCGGCTTTGAAAATGCAAAGGGGATCCCCGACAATTCCGCGGACCTGGTTGTGAGTAACTTCCCTTTTGGTAAATATCCGGTCTACGACAAGAAGCATCCTGATTACTCAGATTGGAGCATACACAACTACTTCTTTGCGCGTTCGATTGATTCTGTGCGACCTGGTGGCCTCGTTATCGCGATTACTTCACGATATACCTTAGATTCAACAACAAATGGTAACGTTAAAGAGTATATTGCAAATAAAGCCGACTTGATCGGTGCAATAAGACTTCCAGAAACGGCGTTTAAGAAGGACGCTGGCACCGAAGTTGTTACCGATATTCTTATTTTTCGGAAAAAAGACAACGAATTGCAGGGATTGGGAAAAGACTTCAGGATCACAAAGGAAGTCAAGTCCGGTCGTGCTGCATCAGATACGGTCCCTATAAATGAATATTTTGTCGATCATCCTGAAATGGTCATGGGGAAGCACTCGAAAAAAGGGACCATGTATGGTGAAAAAACGTATACCCTGTTGCCAAACAAAGGGGATCTTGCCGAGCAAATCAAAAAAGCCATAGAAACCCTGCCAAAAGATATAGCCGGTGAAGGCTCTATCGTGGAAGAAGGCGAAAAGGAATATGCCGATATAGGCACGAAAGAAAATATACTGCTTGAAAAAGACGGCAAGTTTCGCGTTGTTGAGGACGGTATCCTTGTTGAGCCTAAAATTTACAACACAAAAGGTAAGCTGGTTAAAGCAATCGATAATAAGGGCCGGGAAAGCAGGGCCAGGGATTATTTAAAATTAAAAGACACGACTATAAAGATTATCGACCGGATGCAGCAAGAGGACGCAACCGACGCGGAAATCACAAAATTACGGAAACAATTAAACAAAGATTACGATGCTTTCGTTTCTAAGAACGGAAACGTCGGCGCCCCTGCAAACTCTTTCTTGCAAAAGATAGATAATGACTTTCCTGTGGTTGATGCCCTGGAAGATGAAACGGTCAAGCAGCATACCACTAAATTTAAAAGCGGAGCCAAAAAGGGGCAGGAACGCAAGGTAAATATTGTTTCTTTTACAAAGTCTGCCATATTCGCGAAGCGGACCATTTTTCCTTTTAGAGAACCTAAAACAGCAGATAATGTAAAAGACGCGATAGCGCTTTCTTTAATTTATAAAGGTAAAGTAAACACTCAGTTCATTGCCGATCTTACAGGATCGACTAAAGAAGCTGTTTATAAAGATGTTATTGATCAGGAGCTTGGATATCTAAACCCTGAAAACGGTATGATCGAGACTCCCGAGAACTATCTTTCCGGGAATGTTAAGAAAAAGCTTATTCTTGTTGAGCAGCAGGCGAGCGAAAAACCAGAATATAAGCATAACGTTAAAGCGCTTAAAGCTGTCCAGCCGGAAGAATTAGACATAGAATTTATTTATTTCAAGCTGGGGAGCTCATGGCTACCTAACGACCTTATCCAACAATTCATATCAACAACCATGGAGGTTGATACCGAAGTTCAGCAGGCACGAACGAGAGAAACTTCCGCATGGAAAGTTTCGCCGAGATCCCGACACGATAACGCAAAGAATGTAAATACCTGGGGAACGGGGAGAGTAAAAGGGCATGTACTCGTTCAGGATGCTTTAAATCTAAAGAGAACAAAGGTTTATGATTCTGTTCAGAATCCAGAAGGCGGAATGTCGAAAGTCCTTAATGCAGAAGCCACGCTCGCAGCCACAGAGAAACAGAAAGAAATTCAGGCGGAGTTTTTAAAGTGGTCGAAAAGCCACGAAAAGTGGGGACCGGATTTAGCAAAAATATATAATGAGGAATTTAACGGATATGTTTTAAGAACGTTTGATCCACCCGACGTTAAATATTTTCCGAACGCTTCTCGCGAAAGGGAACTGCGCTGGTTACAAAAGAAGGCAGTTGCAAGAGGTTTGCAGGAGTCAACCTTATTTTCCCATGGTGTAGGGACCGGAAAAACGGGTTCTTTTGTTACCCTGGCCATGGAAATGCGACGGATAGGTACCGCAAGAAAGCCCTTGATCGTAGTTCAAAACGCCACAATTAAGCAATATGCTAAATCATTTCATAAGCTTTACCCGCAAGCGCGAGTCCTTATTCCCAGCGACGGACAGAGGAAGGGTAAAAACCGTAAGAAGTTACTTTCTCAAATTGCTACCGGCGATTGGGATGCTGTTATATTGCCTCATTCATTCTTTGACGGTATTGCAGACGATGCCGAAAGAGAGGCAGCTTTCGTCCAGGAACAACTTGACGAGATAGAAGCGACCGTTGACGAATTCGAAGCGGCAGAGGGAAAGGGATCTTTAACGGTTAAGCAGATGAAGGCCCTTAAGAAACGAAAACAAGCGCATTTAGAAAAACTATTAAACAGACGCGTTGACGATGCCCTAAAATTTGAGCAGCTTGGCGTTGATGCTCTTTTAATCGACGAAGCGCATAATTACAAACGCTCAGAGTTTTTTACCAAAATGGGCCAGGTTAAGGGGATTGACCAGGGATCTGCACAGCGCAGTACGTCCTTACTTTTAAAAGCCGATTATATCAGGCAGAAAACCGGCGGTAAGAACATCATATTAGCCACAGGTACGCCGATATCCAACACAACCGCAGAGCTTTGGACCATGATCAGATATATCCGACCAGATCTGCTTGAAGAATATAACGCAACGTTATTTGATGATTTCGCGGCAAACTTTGGAGATACCACAGTCGCGCTTGAAGAAACCGAGTCCGGGACGTTTAAATCGGTCGAAAGATTCAATAAGTATGTAAACGGTCCTGAACTATTAACCATGTTCCATACGGCGTCTGATGTTGTTTTAACCCAGGATGCTGGGCTTGTTCTTCCAAAGATTAAAACCGGCAAGCCTGAAATGGTTGTTGTTGAGCGTACAAATGCCCTATCAGGCTTTATTGAAATATTAAGGGATACCCGGGAACATTGGGAGCAGTTGACAGGCAGGGAGAAAATGAGACAGCGGCACGTTCCTCTTGTCCTCTTTGGCCAGGCCCGGAAAGCTGCGGTTGATTTACGCCTGATCGACCCACAACATTATAAAGATGATCCTGGCAGCAAGTTAAATACCGCTATTGAAAACATTTATCAGATCTATGAGGATACGGCAGAAGATAACAGCGTACAGATAGCCTTTCTTGATATCTATCAAAATTCAGACAAGACCTTTAATGCCTATCACGATATCCGAGACAAGCTGATTGCAAAGGGAATGAAGGCCAAAGAGATTGCTATTATCGGAGAACTTAAAACCGATGTTCAAAGGGAAGCTGTTTTCCAAAGAGCCCGGGACGGCAAGATAAGATTTATTATCGGTTCGACGGCCAAACTTGGCATTGGTGTTAATATCCAGAATAAGCTTATAGCAGCTCACCATCTTGACGCACCCATGCGGCCAATGGATATTGAGCAAAGAAACGGCAGGATAGTAAGAGAAAAGAACGAAAACGCAGAAGTGCAGATATTTAACTATGGTGTTAAAAATACTCTTGATTCTGTTATGTATGATCGATTGATGAAAAAGCAAAAGTTTATCGATCAAATGCTTAATGGAGATATAGACGGCAGGACCTTTGACGAACCTTTAGGCGAAGAACAGGTGTCTTATGCAGAAATGCAAGCCGCTTTTTCCGGAAATCCTCTTTTGTTTACAAAGAATGATCTTGAAATTGATCTTAAAAACTTACGGATACTTAAATCAAGCCACGAAAGGGCGGTATCTTCAGCCAGGCGCAGTGTAAAAAGTCTTAAAGAGATCGATATCCCGAATCAAAAAGAAAACCTTGTTAGAGCAGAAGGTGTTGCAAAAACGATTAAATCGATATTCCCGACCGGAAAACTTGAAACCTATACATATAAAGGCGAGGAATTAACCAGCAAAGAGTTTATAAAGGAATTCCGGAAAGAATGGGATAACATTAAGGGTAAAATTGAAAAGAGCTTCAAGGGTATTTCCTATTCAGATTATCGTGCAAGGCAGAAAGCCGGACAGGATAAAGTTTATTTTAATACCAAGGTCCACGGCTTAGATCTTAAAGTCACCTTTGAGCCCCTGGTGTGGTATAATCTTAACGAGGTTCTCAAAAAGCCTGGTACACCTATCACTCTTAATGAAGATGTGCTTGACGATACAATGGTTGAGTTAAGGCATGAGGGCGATCTTATTATTAGAAGAACCACAAGGGGACCTGGTGGATTAACTACTGTTATTAATAACAGTATTGAACAAAGACTCGCAGAGCCACAAAAGGAAACGGATTATATTAAGGAGCTTGAAATAGAGCTTGCAGAACATCAAACGCTTGCAGATAAGAAGTTCGGTAAAGGCCAGGAAATAGCTGACAAGGAACAGCAGTTGTCAGAGATTGAAGACCAATTAAACGATCTTTCAAGGGTAAGAGAGGACGTCACGGAGGAAGTCGCAACAGAACGGCAAGTCGATAGAGACAATATGTTGAAATCGATAGGCTTAAAAGAAACCGATATTGAAGAAGCTGAAACGCCCGTAATGGAAACGCCCGTCGAGACTCCCCGACCTGAACCATCACAATACTATGTAAATGTTCGAGGAGAATTTGAGACGGCCCCGGACAATGCTAAAAAGGTTGACGTTGTGCCTGATGATTGGACCGGCGAGCCGATAGAAGCTTTTATATCAAGAGCTGAGGATGATAAAGAGTGGACGGTTACAGAAGCCACAACCGGCCAACAGCTTGCAAATGGCACGATCAAAAAACAGGCAATCGATTTAGCGCGAAGCAAGATTGACCAGGCCGGGCCTGAAAAAATGAAAGAGAACATAGCCTACGGCATGGAGAAAGGCGGTCGCTCCCCATGGGCGGCAGATGATCTTGACAGTATGATCGACGAAGAAGACTTGGACCAGGATATCAAAGACCTGCTTAATAGGCACATGCCGGAAGCAAAAAAAGGTTTAAAGAAACTCAAAGATCCTTCACACAAGAAAATACACCGGGAATCTAAAGGCTTGTTTAAATACGCCCAGGATCGTTTCGGAAAGGGTTTTGTTGATAAGGATATGAAGTGGTATGATCGAACTTTCAATAATCCTTATTGGGCAGGCAAAAAGTTTTGGTTTATGAAAGATGCGGTTGGCGTTGAAATAAAAGCAGCAGAGACGCGATCAACCGAGCTGTTTAACGATTATGAAGGGGACCTGGGGGAACTACAGGACGAATATGGGAAATGGTCCAAAGCTCAAAAGAAAGAACTACAAGACTTGATATGGAAATGGGATGATAGACGGATGCCAAAGAAGGCGGTCCCGACCGATTGGAACAAGCCTGCAGAGCAGGGCGAAGACATTGAAATCGATCCTGAACACTATCGGGAAGTTAAAGCTTTCCTTGAAAAAAGCCGGGTTAACCCAGCGGTTATACAGGGTTTTATAACTATCAGGAAAAAGCTTGACGAAAAGTTCGTCGATATTGACAGGACCATGAGAATCGAGGATCTTGACTCGTCAAAGATTAGAGAATACAGGGCGAACATTAACAAAGCTAATAATTATTTTCCGCACCGGCGGACCGGCAGCGGTTATATTCAGATATTTAATAAAGAAAAGGAAATTGTTGTTTTCAGGGAGCATTTCAGCTTAACCAAAGACAGGATATTGCCTATTAATAGAAAAGCGTCGGCAAGAGCTGAACAGTGGTTAAAAGATGCGGTCGCAAAAGGGAAGCTTAAGGGTAGTGTGTCTGACTATAGGATAAGCGATCCTGGACCGCTGAAAGAACTGCCGGATGAAGTCTTCTTTCAGATACCAATTGAGGGAATTCAACAGGTTGTCTCATCGGCGGGCAAGGATCTTGCAACGTCCAGGGTTCAGTATGAAGCTGATAGACTTTACAATAAAGAGGGTAAAACTCGCAAAGAGGCTCTTGACCTTGCACGCAGACGTTTAACGGCAGACATGGAAGATGCGCTATCAAAAGCCGTTGCAGACACTTTCAAAGCAAGGGGCTGGGGTAAGCATGGAATTCACAGAAAGAATATCCCTGGCCATGAAAAAGAAGACATATTCGGGATACTGTTTGATTATCTTTCCGGATATGCCGGATTTAAAACAAAAATTACAAGAACAAAGGCGCACCATGAGATCCTTGTTAATGTGGACGCGAAAAAATACCCAGCCGGGTACAAGCATTTATCTAAGTACGTCAAGGACATGCTGGCTAACCAGGATAAAACGGATCGCGCTGTTGATACCCTTCGAGGGATATTCTTTGTTAAATATCTTGGCTTTGTGATTAAGTCGGGTATGGTCAACCTTACACAAAATGTTGTAATGGCAGCCCCCATGCTGGGACTTCACACAAAAGGAGCCCACAGAAAGTTGAGCAAGGCCATGGTAGACACCAGAAGGGCTTTAACGTCCAAAAACGCATGGTTCGGGAAAGAGGTTGATTATAAACACATAACTAAAAACGAACAGCAGGCTTTACATGAAATGGTAGAATCCGGCGCAACCATGGATCTGTTTTTAAGAGAACTTAAAGGGAACATGCCAGGTGTCGGGATAGGTAAACATTTCAAAAAGGTTATTGATAAGTCAGGTATCTTCATGCAAGTGGCTGAGAAGTTCAACCGGGCGTCAACCGGGCTCGCTGCTTATCGTGTCGGTGTGAAAGAAAAGGGCATGTCACATGATGATGCAGTAGCGTTTGCAAAAACGGTTGTTTATGATAGCCACTTCCTCTATGGCAAGGCAAATATGCCCACAGGTATGCGAGGCGGGGATGCTCAGAAGATTGCCAGGGCGGCTTATACGTTCAGATCCTTCAGCCATAACTATCTTTTAGCAATGAGACATCTGTTTTTTAACCAGCGAGGCGGAAAGAAAGCTTTTGCCAGGAGTCTTAGAAATCTATTCTTAATGGGCGGTTTAACGTCTCTACCGTTTTTTAAGGTGTTTACTGATATCCTTTTCGCGGCAATTGGAGAAGACGACGAGGACGCGCTCACAATGGCAAGAAAGATGGTACCGGATCAATGGATGAAAGACTTAATCGTTTACGGTCTTCCTGGTGTAGTTGGTGCGGATTTTTCCGGATCACTATCAATTGAAGTACCCAAAAACGTTTATGACATTATCGGTGTGCCGTACGCGGCCTATGAAGATTCAATAAATATGTATAAAAGCTTGAAGTCAGGCAACTATTACCGGGCGGCGGCTGAAACGCCGTTCACTCCGTTATCTGTTAGAAACGCAATGAGGGGCCTTGAACTATACACAATAGGCCACAGGACCAGAAGTGGCCGGGATATTAACGCAGTGGGGAAAGCCGGCCCCAGGAAGATCACAACTAAAGAGTTTGTCCAAAAGAGTTTTGTTGGCCTGCAGCCCACATCTGTATCAAAGGGATTTGCCTCTTATAGAGCAACAAAGAAGATGCAAACTTCTATTTCAGAGAAAAGACGGTCCTTTGCAGATCGATTTGTAAACGCTCTAAGGCGGGAAGATTACAAGGCAACGCAGGCCATTATGCAAGAGATTGCGAAATGGAACGAAAAGGCCGCAAAAGTCAATAGGCCTCACAGGATCATTGACATTGAAGGTATGATTGAATCCAGAATGAAGCCAGGGTTTAATAATATTCCTGAAAATCAGCGCTGGAAAGCTCTTGAAATTCAAAAACAATGGGAGTAGCTGCTTATTAATCTTTTTCGGTTATGATTTTAATTATCAAATCGTCAAATTCGTCATTCATTCGTTTTTTCCAGGCTTTATACTCCGCACTATGACGCATTGCATAGAGCATTGAACCTTTTTTATATCGGTCGCCCAGGGGCAGCGCCTCTAATTGTCCCTTAAAAACTACGGCCCCGCCGGAGCTTTGAATGGCCGCTGCTAAAGGGCAATCAGCTTCATGGCCAATAGTTTCAGGCCCAGGGTAACAAGGGTGGCCATGCCAAGACTTTGAGGCTCCATTACACTCGGGGCATTGCCCATTACCCATACTAAACTCTAAAGATTGCAGATACTTTAATTCAACGCTCATGGAAATAACCCCCTGATCATTGGAGCCATTACGGAGATCCACATTGCATAGCAAGTAATACCGATAACAAAAGCTATGTGAAGGCCGACTTGCATTATAATATATACCTTTAATACTTCCATTTTACACCCCCAGCAAAAGAAACAGTTTTTCTAAAAGAATAGCCACGAACACCACAGCCAATAGTATTATAAAATCCCAAAGGTTGCGCATGTTAGAAGTTTACCCTCAACCCTATCCGGTGGTTATGATGCACAAAATAGCCTGATAGCGCAATATTCCCACCGAGCCAATATTCTCTATATTCAGTAGGCAACAGGTGTGTTACCAAAACCTTCAAGATCATCGTACTTGCAAAATATATGTTTACGTCGCCCCTGTCTGGATGATCCCCAAGGATAGGATTGATCTCGCGGTATTCATCGGGCCTATCGGCAATATCGAGGGTTTGGCCCCAATCAACAATATTCAAGCTCGACAAAACCCCTTGCATAATGATCTGGTCTTTCGTCCATGGATCAGGGTTAAAAGTTGCGCAGCTGCTAAAAAATATACAAAGAATACAGATTGTTATGAGTTTCGGCATAATTAAATTCCTTTCGTAATAGGCCACTGATCCCACACTTTACTATCTAATATCGGCATTTTAACGACCTTGCCGCTGACTTCCCTTTGCTTTAAGAAAAACGGTATATCGAAAGCGACACACTGATCTCTTAAGTGTCGAAACCAACTCAGGACTGTTTTTCGCCGCACACTTCCACTTTCGCAACCGGCTATAACCCAATCAAGATCATGCCGGAAAGGAAAGGTTATGCTGTCAAGCAGGGGCTCAAAGCTTACAAATTTTTTAGCAGCTTGAATGTTGGCAAGTATAGGAATGTAATCCATTGCGTCTTTCTGGACTGAGCAGGATACACCGAGCCATAAGTTTGAAAGCGGCTCGCTCAACCCTTTTGCTCCATAATATCTCTCAATAAATGACCTCATTCGGTTTGGCCGCTTTGTAAGAACAATAAATGTGTGCCAATAAGCCTCACCGATCTCAAACATAATCTTTTCAAATAGCTTATAAGAGATAGTTAGGTGGAACAGATCGCCCATGAACTGAACGCCGACAATGGACGGCTTTTTTCTTTTTCCCGGCGCTGTTAGTTCTTTCTCGGCGAGATACGGAATAGATCCTTTATATGCGTTTTGCCGTCTTCTTGACATTGTTGGATTCACAGCCAACCGATCCGCCACGACCAAATGCCAACAATTTGCACAGCCGGTAGAAATTGGAGAACAGCGCATTACCAGGGGATTCCAGGTATAGTCAAGATATTCTATGTTTGTTTTATTCATGGTCCTCCTTTAAACCCTTATGGCATCAGCTCCCCCACAAACATCGAAACAGGCTCAACTCTTACTTTGCCATGAAACTCGCTTGTTTCCGGTCTTGTGGTGATTATAAGTTTATCTTCCGCCCTGGTGATGGCCACAAAGAAAAGGCGCCTTTCAGCTTCCAGTTCTTCAATATCTGTGGCACGTTTTGACGGTAAGATCCCCTGGTTCATTCCGGCGATTATAACAGTTGGAAATTCAAGGCCTTTTGATGCGTGCATGGTCATTAACTGTAAGCCTTTGGTTTCTTCTCTTATTTCGTCCTGCAGATCATACACGGCCAGCCAATCCAAATATTTACGAATACACTCTACCGGATGATCATTATTTGTAAGAGCTGGTGATTCATTGATAAATTTAACAATTTTAGTAGCATCGAATTTACCAGAAACAGCGCTCCCTACCTTTTCAGCGAAATCATATTCGACAAATTGATTAAAATAATCGTCCTGCCACCCACCGGCGGACCATACCTGAAAGTGACTCTTGCCCTCTTTAGCTGCTTCAAAACGGATCTTTGCATGGTCTTCAATAGATATATCAAGTATGTCCCGGATAAGTAAAAAAGCAAAGTTATCATAAGGATTAACGATCAGTTTTAAAAACGCGTGGAAGCGCCTGAAATCCTCACTGTTTGTCAGCTTTGATTCTTTACCTACATAAGTATGCGGGATTTTCGCGTCTTCCATGATTTGAGACATTTTTTCTAACAAGAAGTGATTTCGTCCCAGGACCGCCCTT
>JAFDFT010000497.1 GCA_019309685.1 Deltaproteobacteria bacterium | reverse complement strand
ATGACCCCCAGCAGTGGAAATTATCACTGATCTATTGACATGCTCTTGACCCATTACTTTAGAAAAATCTGCTTCAAACCTGCTTTTTATTTCAAAGGGAATGACAAAAAAACAAAATCCGGTTATCCGCAAAAGATAATTGGAAATCATTTGTCATACCCCGGCTCATCCGGGGTATCCAGATACCAACGCATTCTATATATCCTTTTGTTTGTTAAAGTATACACGTAATAATTTTATCTGTAACTCTGCATCACCCGGTCAAGCCGGGTAATGGCGGCATTATACACGGGTGTTGATAGTTATGTATGTTTTTATTTTTGATTATCTAAAAAACCCAACTGATTGGAGGAATACTTAGAAATACATTCACTTGTCTTTTGCGGATAACCGAAAAAAAAGTAATGCCACCAACTCACCGGGTTTTCCTCATTAGATTATTTAAACTAAAAACCCCCACAGAAATCTGCAGGGGTTTTCAAATATTGACTTAAGCACTATGGCTTAATCGTATTGTATAGGCTACATGAGATCTGCCGAAGAATAATTCAGTATCGCTCTTGCAGTTACAAGACGGTTTATCTCTCCGGTTCCTTCGTAAATGTCAGTAATCCGGGCATCCCGGAACCATCTCTCCACCATGTAATCATGTGAGATGCCGAGTGCGCCCAATATCTCAATTGCAATTTGAGCGCCGCTTCTGGAAACATCACCGCCCTTGGCTTTACATATGGCAGATTCAAGATTATTCACTTTGCCTACATCCGCCAGCCATGCAGCCCTTAGCGTGGTCAGAGCTGCTGCCTCAAGTTGGGATTCAAGCTCAATCAGTTTTTCCTGAATAGCGGATTGCCTATGAATGCCTGCCTCCCAGTCGACTTCAACACCTTCTTTTTTCAACTCTTCGACGGCAAATTCATGCATGCCGAGAACACATCCGGTACCCTGGGCAGCCACATGGGGCCGCGTGAGGTTAAAGGTTTTCATCAAGCCCTTAAATCCACCGCCTCCGGTTTTAATTGCATCATCCATTCCGAGAAGGTTTTCCTTAGGCACACGGCAATCTTTAAAGATAAAGGCGGCTGTATCACTTGCTCGAATGCCCATTTTTTCTTCCTTTTTGGCTATCTCAAAACCAGGTGTGTCTTTCATTACCACAAAGGCCTTGATTGCGCCTCTTCCCTTGGATTTATCCAGGGTGGCCCATACAACCACGCCATCACATCTGGCGCCGTCTGTAACGAAGATTTTTTCACCATTTAAGATAAAATCATCGCCATCCTTTACAGCCGTGGTCTCAATAGCTTTGGAATCAGATCCGCAACTGGGTTCCGTGTTGGCCATGGCCAGCAGCTTACTCATCCATTTTTCTTGTTGATCATCCGTACCGGCTGCGGCCAGAGACGCATTTCCTAAGCCAGCCTGCCGCAGACGAAGAGTCATCATGGGATCACCCCAGCTATCATGTATCGTTGAAAAGATACCATAGGTCGTTGGGCCGGTTGCACCTTCTACATTCATTCTTTCCATGTTCATAAAGGCAATGTGATCGAAATCTTTGGCTTCGGAAAGCTCATCAGGAATTTTCTCTCCTTCATGTTCATCATAATATCTGGCATATTTTCTTAATAATTCTCCTTTTTTACGTATTTCTTGAATTATCTCTTGGTCTTTTTCATTTAGGGAAAAATCAACCATTATTTCCTCCTTAAGTTCGTTTAAGATAGTTGTATTATAAAATTTAATAATCTTCGGAACGTTTTTTCTACACGGTACAATTTATATCAATATTGGTAGTATTCACAGTTTTCGTGGATTTTGTATAATATCTTACGCGGAAACAGCGCCTTCCATGACCGTTAACGTCCTTGCATTTCTCAGCCACATTTCGAGCGGGAAATCACGAATGTATCCATGACCGCCGAAGATCTGTACACCGTCGTCTGCAATCTTCATAGTACGTTTATTTACATAGTGCCGGGCCAGTGTGGTCGCCTTGGTGGCATCCACCTTCTGCTCCAGTTGACTCGCTGCTTTCCATACCAACCATCTCATGGATTCAGTTTCAATATGCATATCAGCAAGGTAAAACGCAATAATCTGCTTTTTTGCGATCGGCTTATCAAAAGCAATCCGGTCTTGAGCATATGGAATGGAAAAATCCATAACCGCTTTGGACAACCCGACACAAATGGCACTGTTGCCGATGCGAATGGAATTAATCAAATGCCTGCCGTCAATCCCTTTATCGCCGCCCAGACAATCGGCATTGGATACTACACAATCATTGAAGGTCAGCTGGGAACTGGGCAATGCTTTTAGTCCCATGGTTATTTCATTTTCATCACTTATGGATAAACCTTCAGCATCCCTGGCAACAATAAAGGCGCCTATGTTGGAAAGACCGGTTTCTTCACCGATTCTGGCGATGACGAGAAAATGATTGGCTGTACTTCCAAACGGCACCATTCGCTTTACTCCGTTAATTACCCATTCGTCTCCCTTTTTTACCGCTGTGGTTTTGAGATCGGTTGGATCAAACGTGAATTGCGGTTCCTGCAATGCCATGGCAGCTGGTTCAAACTTTTCGCCGGCATACAGCGGCAGGTATTTTTTCTTTTGATCATCCGTACCAAAGTCGATTACGGGATGAATAAAGGCTGATGGGGCCATAATTGCTGTTGCAAGAGTAGTGCAGCCGTAGCCTAATTCCTCACAC
>JAFDFT010000089.1 GCA_019309685.1 Deltaproteobacteria bacterium | reverse complement strand
GGGAATATCAACTTCCACTGGACAACCCTCCACGCATGAAGGCTTTTTACATTGAATACATCTTTCAGCTTCCAGCATGGCAGCTTCAGGACTTTGACCCAATGGCACTTCCTCAAAATTCTTTGCCCTCACGTCCGGGGCCTGTTCGGGCATCGACTGTCTTGGGATCTTTCCTTTCTTTTCCTTTTTCTCAGCTTGTTCTGTCATATCATCCTCCGTAACAAATTACCTACCAACCTTCTATTTGGCTTGGGTTAAATTGCAGTGTTCGTCATATGATCTTTTCTCTTCCTCAGCATACGCCTGAAGCCGCATCATCAACTCATCAAAGTCAACCTCATGGCCGTCAAACTCGGGTCCATCCACGCACGCGAATTTTGTCTTCCCACCAACCGAAACACGGCATCCTCCGCACATTCCGGTTCCGTCGATCATAATCGGGTTCAAACTCACCATCGTCTTTACACCAAGCTCTTTTGTGATGTTGGATACAGCTTTCATCATTGGAACCGGGCCAATAGCAACCACAAGTTTTATATCATTTTGTTCCAGCACTTCTTTTAAAACATCTGTCACAAAACCATGATGCCCATATGACCCGTCATCCGTACATACTTTGAAATCATTGGACGCTGCTTTCATTTGATCTTCAAGGATGAGCAAATCCTTTGTTCTCGCGCCGATGATGCAAGTAACATCATTGCCAACCTCTTTGAGGGCTCTGGTAATGGGATGCAAAACAGCTACACCTGTACCGCCGCCCACGCAAACGACTTTGCCGACCTTTTCAAGATGTGTTGGAGCGCCTAAAGGACCAATAACATCCAGATATCCCTCACCCTCTTTCAGGGTTTTGAACAGCGCGGTAGATTTTCCAACAATCATATAAATTATTGTTATCGTTCCATTTTCCGGATCAGTATCTGCCATGGTCAGGGGAATACGCTCTCCTGTTTCATTGGCTTTGAGAATAACAAACTGACCGGGCTTCGCCTTTTTAGCAATCAGGGGCGCTTCTATTTCATTTAATATTACCGTCCCTTCCGCCATTTCTTCCCGTTTAACAATCTTAAACATATGTATAACCTCCGTATATAATTATTACCTTATAAGTTCCCGAAATCATATTTGTTTAACTGTTCAAATATCCTGCCCGAATGAACCGTTCAACCAAGCGAAAACACATATCAATGAAATTCTCTAATATCAAGGTAAAAAGATTGAAATTCTCTGTTTTCGATGGTAAACGCCTTTGCTGTTCACAATATAATATTAGAACTTTGAAAAATCTAATTTTTGTTCAAGTTCAAGGAAGGCGAAAATTTTAACCGCAGGAATACATGTAGTATTTCGAGGATTGAAATTTGAGCATGACACAGAAATTGGGCAAAAAGTAGATTTTTTATGTCTTAAAATTTAAGGATACTTATGAAACTATTCGACAGCCACTGTCACCTCGATGATAAATCGTATAGCAAAGATATTGAAAATGTTATAAAATCTGCCGAAGATAATGGCGTTGTCCGGATAATGATCGTGGGGATAAATAAGAAGAGTTCCCAAAAGGCGGTTTCCCTGGCAGAATCTTATACAGGAATTTTTGCGTCTGTGGGTGTGCATCCCCATGATGCCAGCAATTGCACTGATTCAGCACTGGAAACCCTTCGAAATCTAGCCAAAAGTTCGAAGGTGAAGGCGTGGGGTGAAACAGGCCTTGATTTTAACCGTATGTATTCACCAAAAGAAGACCAGGAGAAGTGGTTTGCGCGGCAGCTTGAAATCGCGGATGAACTCAATCTGCCCGTCATTTTCCATGAAAGAGATTCAAACGGCCGTCTTCTTGATATCCTGAAGGAAAATCCAGGAAATGACAGGAAAGGGGTCGTTCACTGTTTTAGCGGAAACAAAACTGAGCTTTCTAAATATCTTGATCTGGGATTTTATATCGGCATCACTGGGATTTTGACCATAAAAACCAGAGGCGCTGAATTGCGCGGGCTGGTTCCTCACATCCCCGTAGACCGGCTTCTCATTGAAACAGACGCCCCTTACCTGACGCCCGCGCCGGAAAAAAACAAAACCAGGCGAAATGAACCGGCGTTTGTCAAATCAGTTTTCTTAAAACTCGCGGAAGTGATAAAAGAAGATCCCGGCTCTTTGGCAGATCAGATATGGAAAAATACATGTGAGTTGTTTGATATAGAAGAAAGCCTTTAAATGTAGTTAATTTTTCTTTTTTAAATAAACAAAACAGCATTATTCTTCACTAAAGAGCGTCGTCACTTCGGCAACACCGCCGCTAGGTTTTATGGAAACATTCTCCCCTTGTTGAGCAAGCCGCATCATCTTTGTGTTCTCTGGTAAAATATCAGCTCTAAACCCTTGTAACCCTTTTGACTTGGCATATTCTGTCATCCGATCCTGCAGGGCCGACCCAAGGCCCATCCCCTGCCACTCCGGCAAAATCATATATGCTACTTCCGCTATGTTCGTTGTTTGATCCGCAAAGTAGCACGAACTCCCAACAACGATTTCATTCTCCCGCTCGCCCGTAACTGCCATGAGAGCCATTTCATTTTCCCTCCTCAAGGACTAAGCCTGATTAGTGAAGGAAACAAACCAGATAAAAATTCTATTAATAATTATAAAATACAGGCAGAATTGCCGGTAGAGTAGTAGGTGTGAAAGATGATCTGTATAAGAAGTGACGCATTATTCTGCCTATTTTGGCTGAATCGTTGTTAATTTAGGCTGTCAGGGTAGAATTTGTCAAGGATTTCTTTTTGTTACATTATATTAACACTATATTACGAAAAGGATTTATATGGAAGGCACGCCGTCTATATTTATGCAATATAGAAGCCTGAAAACCTGTTTTCCAGAACCCTGTTATTGTTCAATTAACCAGTTTTTAGCATCTTCTAAATTTTCAAATGTAGACAAGGACCTCCTGGTAACAATACTGATTGCTTTAAGCATGAATTTAGTTGTGGCTGAAAGCCCAACTACAGCAGCCGCTTTACTATAAGGTTCTACATCTTTTGCAAATTTTTTCAATTTATTCCAAGATTCAGTATTATAATTGATATCCGTAACATCTATCAGCTCCAAAATCGACTTTGACGGCTGAGATGATACAATTTTTTCGGCCGCGTCAACTATTGCCAGCATGTCATCCGGGCTTCCTTCTTTATAGTTATAAAACAATATTTGTTTACCATTATGCTCTATCCAACTTAACCTATCCGTCATATTAACCTCCTTATTTATAATATTTGGAATGCTAATCAAGCAAAATCAATGCCATATTGCGATAATTTGGAGGAATGAGGGGAGATTTTTTTATTACGGGCATTCGGTGGGCAGCTTACAAAATTAAATGCCATTTTTTGATAAATATGGCAATTGCGTTGCGGCTTGAATTATATTAATTTTCATTCAAAAGCAAATGACACTAATCTAGCTTTTTTTACCTTTTCAGTCCATCTAAAAGTTCTATGCGTCCGCACTTTTCGCAATCTCTGTAATAGCGTCTATAATGCGCGGCCAGGCGCCGCGCGGCAGGTCATGCCCCATGCCTTCAATAATCAAAAGCTTTGCCCCTGGTATGGCGTACGCCGTATCCACGCCGCCTTCAACAGGAACCAGCACATCAGCATCACCATGGATCACCAGCGCGGGTACTGTTAATTTTTCTAATAACGGTCTCCGGTTTCCAGACACCATAATCGCCAGAAGTTGCCGTTCCGCCCCTTGCGGATAAAAACAGCGGTCATAGGAAACCTGCGCGACACCCCGAAGATGGTCTTCTTCAAATTCAAAACCCTGACCTGCAAGCTCGCGCATCCCTTGTACCATGTATTCAATATTGGCCTCCCGGTCATGAGGCACAGCCATGGGCGTAACAGGCTGAAAGTCATTCTCCTCAGAAATTCCAGCCGTGATTTCCGGATTTCCCGTGGTCGAAGACATGGAAATAAGGCTGAGCAATCGATCCGGATATTGTATTGCCATGACCTGGGCGATCATCCCGCCCATGGAAGTACCCAATACATGAGCTTTCTTAATGTTCAGGCTGTCCATTAATCCAATCGCGTCATCTGCCATATCATCCAGTGTATACGGCACCTGCACCTTATACCCCTGTAAAATGGCATCCATCAATTTATTGAAATCATAATCTCCCGCGCCTTCGATTTTAGATGAAAGCCCCGCGTCCCGATTGTCAAACCGAATAACATACAAACCCCGGTCAGCCAGTTTTTCACAGAACTCCTCATCCCATAAAATCATCTGGCCGCTGAATCCCATGATAAGTAAAATCGGCGGCGATGCGCTGTCTCCAAATGTGTCGTATTCTATGGTTATACTATTGGCTTGAATGGTTGGCATGAAAAGTTCCTGAATATTGTTTGGTGTCATCTGCTAAATGTAATTTTAAAAGCAAAAGATTAATTAAATAGCCCATTATAGGGATGAGCTTGAGTACTCCTGGATGCCGGATCAAGTTCGGCATGACACCCACTTCTGTTATCTTAAGGCACTAATACCGTCATCCTGTTTACTAGCGCAATTGACACATTAAGTAAATCCTTGACAGACTTTTCTCTGTCAAATAGAGCTATAAGCACACACATCTTACCTGAATCTTGTATGGAAATTGATGAGAATCCTTTTCAACAAGTAAGCATAATAGTTCCATCAGTATTTTGACATTGAGGCATTTTACCCATACGGAAAAAAGGAATATTTATCTATTTTCTCATCAATTTTCACCCGATGAGCGAACTGGAAGCTTCCATATGCGGCGTTACTAAGGGTTCGCAATAGTTTACTATGGCTTCACCCTTAGATGCCTTGCATATGAAAGCCTTCAATTCGTGCAAAATTCAGGTCTTAATTCTGTTTTCCGTATCGCGCTGCCAACGGGCAGCGTGCATGTTGAACCTCTTTGATGAACCCTTTACTTGAAAGGAAGGAGAAAGTTCAATGGGCAAACACACCAATATTTTTCACCAGAACATCACCCGAAGAGATGTTTTAAAGACCCTTGGAGCGGCATCCGCGGCAGGCATGATGATGCCGTTTATGGGCAAACAGGCATTTGCCCGTTCAAACGACAAACCACCAAACATCATTTTCATTCTTTCCGATGACCACCGCTGGGATGCTTTGAGCAGTGAAGGCCATCCCTTTATTCAAACGCCAAATATGGATAAACTAGCGAGCGAAGGAATAAGCTTTAATAACGCCTTTGTTACCACATCGCTCTGTAGTCCATCCCGGGCAAGTTTTCTTACAGGCCAGTACGCCCATACACACGGTGTGAAAAATAATCTAACACCGTGGAAAGACAGCAATGTTACCTTCCTTGAGATAATGAAAAATCAAGGATACGACACTGCCTTTATCGGGAAATGGCATATGCCCGGCAAGATACCGACCCTTAGAGGTATGGACAAATTTATTACCTTTGACGTGCAGGCAGGCCAGGGAAAATACTTCAATTGTCCGTTGATTATCGATGGAAAAGAAGTGCCTTCCAGAAAACCGTATATTACAGAGGAACTTACTGACCATGCTATTGAATTCATGGGCCAGAATCGTGATAATCCCTTTTGCCTTTATCTATCCCATAAAGCCGTTCACCACCAGTTTAAGGCAGCTCCTGAACATCAGGGTATGTATGATAATGTACCGCTGAACCTCCCGAAAGAATCAGACCCATGGATCACCTGGACCAATGGCTCCGTGTATTACGGTGCAATAATGGGCCCCATGGAAAAATTTTACAGAGATTATTGTGAAGCTATCGTGTCGCTGGATCAGCAGATCGGGCGCGTAATGGAAAAAGTGGAGGAAATGGGCATCGCAGACAACACAATAATTATTTATACATCTGATAATGGATATTTCTGGGGAGAACATCACCTGGTGGACAAACGCTGGTTCTATGAAGAATCGATCCATATCCCTTTTATTGTCCGTCATCCGAAAATGATATCAGCTCCCGGAAAAAAGGTTGATCAGATGATCTTAAATATTGATGTGGCGCCAACCATATTGGATCTAGCCGGAATACCGGTTCCTGATTCCATGGAAGGAAAAAGCTTCACCCCTATCTTAAAAAACAACTCAACTCCATGGCGAAAGGCATGGCTGTACGAATATTTTAAGTAATTTCCCTATCAAGTGCCTGAAATGAACGCCGTAAGAACAGAGCGGTATAAATATATAGAATATAAAGGGAAAGAATCCACCGATCTCTTTGACATTATCAATGATCCAAATGAAAAAAGGAACCTCATCAACACCGCTGAAGGCCAAAAGCTTATTCCTGAATTGAAAAAAATGTTAGAGGATCTTAAAGAGGGGAAGGCACTATGACATCAAAACAATTGATAATAGATAAAAAACCCTTATTTCATAGATTTATCGTTCCGGCTGGATTACTTCTTTTAATAGCCATCGTTTCCGCGCTTTTGTATTTCAACTCAGGTCTTATAGAAAATGACCGGATTCACTGGATCGTGGCTTATGTGTCCGGACTAATACTCTTTATAAGTATTGGATTCGGTACATTCTTTGTTTATCCCTTCATGTATTTCCGTGGCGCCAGCGGGAAAGAGAGGGTGTTGGGTTCGCTTGTAACATTTATAGCATGGACGTTTAAAGAGCTTGTTCGGGTGTCTGAATACTTTACCTTGGGCGAAACCCTGTACTACAGTGCCAGTTCCATTTTCCTACTTATTCTTTTCGGCATATTTGGCCAGATGGGCGTTTGTGAGTTGATCTGCCGAAAAATCAATAAGAAACGGAGTCCCGAATCAATAAAGGTCATAACGCCGCTTCCTGTTGTCGCCATCATAGCCGCCCTTTTCGCGTTATTCATACTTCTCATATGGGGTGTCGGGGTGCATTGGTTTTATATATATATGGAAGGATATAAGGCGCTGTTTCATTAATCCAAACGCGTGCGAACATTTGTCACAGCCTGGAACTAAACCCTTTATCCTCTAGCTCTTCTCCCAATTAGTCGGGGGAAAGGATTCAGGGATTCAAGGGGTCAAGTGTTTGTTTTCAAGCGATTTTATTAAAGTCTTAAGCATTCTTTTAATTTTCATAAAAGTACTTTAAAATTCCGACAGAATCTTATTTGAACAGTGAATGTCGAATGCTGAATATCGAACACCGAATCACGAAGGTTTCATTTGTTTTTTATCTTCTTTTGGCATTGTCTATATTTTAAGGTATTCTTTCGATATTTGGTGTTCATTATTCGATATTTTTCACTTATGGTTGTTTTAATTGGCATTTTTTGCAAAATTTTGAGTTTTTATAGGTTTTAAGCATTTCACTCGAACCCTTGACTCCTCGACTCATTGTCGAAGATCCCGGACTTTGAGCGGGGAATCCTATTAGGATCATCAACTCTTTCGGAGATGATCGGTATATACTTACTTTCCTTCACGATCGATGATTGCCCCGTAAACCCCTTTTCGGAAATTGCTTTGATAATACACAAGTCTTGAAGGTTTCTGAATCATAAATATTCCTATTAAAGATTCCTTTGGATCGATCCAGAAATGAGTCCCCGCGTAACCGGCCCATGCATAATCACCGATCGATCCCGGTAACCATGCTTCTTTTTCTTTACGGACCATCATACCCAGGCCAAAACCATAGCCGGGTCCTGGATAATATTTATTATCGCTTCTTTCAGACAACTTTCCTAAATGGTCCTTTGTCATCAGCATAACGGTCTTTTTTTTGAGAATCCGCTTACCGTCAAGCTCCCCACCGTTTAAGAGCATTTTTGAAAACCGAAGGTAGTCGTCTATTGTTGATACGAGACCACCGCCACCGGATAGCAGCTTCGGGGGCACCGTAACGTCACTTAGGGGAATCATAGAATTTGTCTGCGCTATACGGCCATG